>JAIQZR010000138.1 GCA_021777035.1 Candidatus Scalindua sp.
GTATGGCTGTTTGTGCAAGTTTGATTATGCCATTTTCTCCTTGATTTTAGGTACTCATTAGCCTTTTGGCTAGATGCGTAAAATCATACGTTTGTGACAGTTCTTCTCAAGATTGTAAAGTTATTTTTTCGCGAACCCTAAGGTGATAAACGATAGAAAATTATTCCTTTATTCTATGCTGCAAAACACTATCAAAGAAGTATATATTGGCGTAAGAAACAAGTACAAAAAAGAAGGAAGAGTTATGCGTTTCGCAAAGGCGATTCGAAGTACTCATAAAGATTGCCAAATTTATCTAATTTATGTTGATTTTAGTTCATGGAAATTAGTGCATGAGGAAATTAATGCGTGAAAAATTATATCCTCAAATCGAGTAACACGATACTTATTTAATTGACATGCAAGATAATAGTTGACAGTAATATTTAAAAGGATCGGATGAATGGAGAAAGAAATAGTAAAATACTCTTGGGTTGAAACTCATAAGGAATTAGTAAAGTTCTTAGCTAATAATCAAAACAATCAAAAACAGCTAATTGACTTGCTTAAAAAAGTCGGAATAACTGGGTTTAAAGATAAAGATTCTAGTGGAGACAATATTGAACTTGAAGAAATAGACCCATTTACTTTTTTTTGTTATATATACAAACACGGTGACCAAAATAGACTTAATTATCTTCAAAAGATTGCAGAAGAAATCAATATATTACCAATACCAACGGATGATTCTGGAATACCATCAGCTTACGCACAAAAAGTATGGCTATTTCCATATAAAGCGGAAAGAAACAATAATGAGATTTCTCGTTTATGGAATCTATTCTTTTGCGCTATAGAGAACCGTGTTTCAAATGAACAATTTGAGAATATATTAAAAATAAAAAATATTGGAAAAACGAAATTAACTGAAGCTCTTTTTAACATTAATCCCGAAAAATATTTTCCAATTGATAAGCCAACAAAACCTTATTTAAAAGAGAAATTAGAAATAGAACCAAAATTTAATACATACACTGAATATCTTGATATTTTAAAGAGAATCAGAGGAAGAACGGATGAGCCTTTCTATAAACTTTCATATAAAGCTTCGGAATTGAATAGCGAAAAGAATAAAGTGAATTACTGGATTTTTCAAGGCAATCCTGACCTTTTTGATTTTGAAACTGCCTTAACCAATAATCTTATAAATGACTGGCATGTTTCTGCATATAAAGAAGAAATTAAAAAAGGTGACAAAGTAATTCTTTGGATTACGGGGAAAAAGTCAGGTTGCTATGCATTTGCAGAGGTTACACAAGAACCAAGAATAAAAGAAACCTCTTCTGACGACCACCTTTGGGAAACTGATAAGAAAAACGAACTTAAAGCAGGAATAAAAGTTACAAACAATCTTGTTTCAAACCCAATAACAAAAGAACAAATTGATGATATTGAAGAGTTGTCAGAATTGAAGGTTGGTAATCAAGGAACCAATTTTTCTGCAACGGAAGAAGAATATTTAACATTACTAAAAATGGCAGAAACAATGAATTCAAAAAAATATTGGCTTTTTGCACCAGGTAAAAACGCTGAAATGTGGGATGAGTTTTGCGAACAAGGTATAATGGGCCTTGGTTGGGATACATTAGGAGACTTGAATAATTATAAGACAAAAGAAGAGATTGTTGTAAGGTTACAGGAACTTGAAAATACTAAGGGGTCTAAAAAAAATGATGCAACCGCAAATTATGAATTTAAGGAAGTCTTGTCAAAAGGTGATGTCGCTATTGTAAAGAAAGGCATAGGAGAATTGCTTGGGTATGGTGTGGTAGCTTCAGACTATTTTTTTGATCATACCAGGAATAGTTACCAAAAATGCAGAAAAATTGACTGGAAAAAGAAAGGGAATTGGAAAACTGATTTTTCACTTGTGCCAAAAACACTTACTGATATTACAAAATATCCAACAGAACACCCAGATTATGAATATTATTACGAAAGATTACTTGGATTGATGGATGATAAAAAGGAGTATAGAATGAACTTTCCGCTTAATACAATTTTTTACGGTCCTCCTGGTACTGGTAAAACCCGTGGTACTATACTTAGAGCAGCACAAATAATTGAAAATAGAATTATTACTGATTATGAAGAAGCTATGGAAGTTTTTAACAAATATCTGAGAAAAGAAATTGAGTTCATTACATTTCATCAAAACTATAGTTATGAAGACTTTATTCAAGGTTTGAGGCCTGATGTAGATAATGGATCAGAGTTGCGTTTTGAAAGAAAAGATGGTGTTTTTAAACGAATTTCGGACAGGGCTCATAAGAACTTGTTAGATTCTCAAAATCCTAAAGATTCCAGAAGGAAATTCGAAGACGTTTTTAATGAATATATTAAGCCACTTAAAGAGAAAGAAGAACTTGAAGTTTGTATGAAAAATGTTTCTTTCTTCATTACAGGTATTACCCCTAAATCAATTGAGTTTCGGAAAAATAAAGGAGAATCACAACATTCATTAAGCATCGAAACTCTTCGCAAAATGTATGAAAAAGGTAAAAACGATAATATAATAATAGGAGGGCTGCAACATTATTATGATCCTATTTTAACAAAGCTGCTAGAAAAAAGTAAAAGTGATGTTAATAAAATAGAACAGAAAAACTACGTCATAATTATTGATGAAATCAACAGGGCAAATATTTCTCGTGTTTTTGGTGAGTTAATAACGCTTATTGAACCTGACAAACGTTCACACGGCGCAATCCCTCGTTATGTCAATTGAAAAGTGTACCAGGTGGCAAAGCAAAAGTGTACCACACGATATAAAAGAATACATACGATATTAACAAGTCATGGGAATCTGCGGTGCAACGGAAGAAGCCCGTAGGGCGACTGGAGTTGCACCGCAGATTCCCCGCCCCTCGGATTATTCCCACAGGTATCAACGCAAGATGAATACCTGCTTGATATTGTATTATTAAGCCTTTTCCCTCTTTTTCATGCTTTGCTTAAATCGATAGCTTTTCGCCATTGAGTGTAAGAATATTATAATGGACTGGGATTTTCGGACCACTAGCGAAGATGCATTTTTGATGTTAAGATATCAAAAAGGAGGTCTGGAAATGAGAAAAAGTTTTAGTGCGGAATTTATGGCGAAAGTGGCATTGGAAGCAATAAAAGAAGAAAAGGCAATAGCAGAGTTGTCGTCGAAATACGAAGTTCACAGGACACAAATAGCAAATTGGCGTAAACGTGTATTAGTAGGTGTTAGAGAAATTTTCAAAGGGAAACTGGAAAAGGTAAACAAAAAAAATGAGAAGATGGTCGATGAACTGTATAGACAGATCGGGCACCTGAAAGCCCACTTTCTCCGGGCCGTTATGCTTTCTACTTTGGTAAGTCCTTACGGGAATATGATGTTGTGTTCACTGCTTCGCATGGGAGGCAAGCCTGGGCATATTACTTTGAAATATACGAAAATTCTGCTCCAATAACGGATGCCATACAAACTGCAACAAATATTCCCTCTTCAGTATTTGTCACCAAGACATCTAACATATATCACAATTCCAATTGTCCAGAACTAAGCACAGAAGATCTAGTTGAATTTGCTACATCACAAAAAGCGCAAGAGGCCGGTGGTGTACCGTGTAAGACTTGTAATCCGAAGTCTTCATCTGAAGAAAATACGACGGGAGATAAACCTGGCAAATCACGCACTACATATGAATGGACAGGATGGAAGTCTTTGTTTGAAAATAAATAAAAAATATCACTAATACATTTCGATGATTATGAGGTGTCGCAATGAAATTGAATAAGTTTATTTAAAATCGTTTACTATAGCCTTTTTATCCTCATTCATTTTATCTGGTGCAAGCGCAGTAGAAAACGCTATAGCTCCTAATGGAAAATTGGGAGAATTAAGACACGGAACTTTTCCATCCCCCCCTCTTGGTAATTTTACTCATGTTGGTGTGGATATTGTTGCCCCATGTGGAAGCAATATTTACGCTTTTGCAGATGGCCAGGTTAAGGATATTATAGATAACACCAATGATGAAAATTTTAATACCTTGGGTTATATGGTACTAATAGAACATCCCGCATCACTTATTGGTAAAACGTTTTATACACTTTTTCTGCACATGCAAAGCCCACCTGATGTAGCTAAATTAAAGACAAAGTATGGAGAAATTGAAGTAAATATTGACACCATTACATCCTTTAACAAAGGTGTCTTAATTTTAAATGACCAAAGCAAGTTGTCAGGAAGTTTTACTGATGGAAATATAACGATCAAAACTTCATACGCAAAGTTTAGCCTTCCTATATCAGAAATCATTGCTATTTCTACTGAAGCAACTACTACTCCAAGCCAGGAAATAACTGCTCCTACTCAAGGTACAAAATCCACAGTAAAGAGATTAAGCCGTGATAAAGCTAAAGAGGTTTTGAAAAACCTTGTGACTACAAAGCGTTGGTGTGCTTTCCCTGGAAAATGTCCAGATAAAAGTATTAGCATACCAAATGTTTACGGATTTTATTTAGAAGCTTCCAGTGCTGGGATAGAGGTTAGCAGAGAGACATTGATATCCTATTTGTCATGTTTAGAAAATAAAGGGCTTGTTAAAAACTTGAGTGTGAAAAAAGGAAGAAAAGAAGGTTTTTCTGGCTGGGATGCGTGGTTCGAGACTACAACAACTGGTGAGCCATGGCAATTAACGGAGATGGGACAAAAGTATTTAACCGATAACCTGGACTATTCTTTACAGGTTGCTGTTGACAAGATTACAGGCATTCAGTTCAGTAATGAATACACTGTTACCAAAGTCTTTTTCGACGCTACGATAAAAAGTAGTAATAATCCATTTAACAAGTGTTTTGAAGATTATTTTGATGTTCATAGCTTATTAAACTACCCTTATGCACTGTTTGAGCTTTTTGATGATGGATGGCGTGTTAAAGAATGGCATAGTGGCGGTAAATTGAAAGAAAGAGTGCAACCGTCTACGAAGCAATTGGAGAAAACTACTGCTAGTGCCAACACTGACAAATCAGATTTAATTTTAGGCCGTCATGAACATGAAGCTGGAGTGATTGAGTACTTCGTAGATGGTACTTTTATGTTACATATGCCTACGGGGGAGTATAAAAAAAGGCAGGCAATTGGAACATAAATGGAGATATCCTTACATTGCGTTTTTACATTCATCCAAAACCATACAAATATTAAGATATTAGAACTCTCTGCAACCACGTATAAAATTGTGAGAATTAGTAGTGCCGAAAAGGATGCTTACAATAGTACAAAAAGTATAGAATCCACAGAACAATCTTCAGTATATACTACAGAAAATAGTGATAAGTCAGACAGTCCTAATAAAGCTTCATACTCCGTATTTGCCTCAAGTGACTCTAATCTATATCACAAATCTAATTGTTCTAAACTGAACACTAAAGATTTAATAGAATTTAGCTCTCCTAAAAAAGCACGTAAATCTGGAGGTGCACCTTGTAGCAATTGTAATCCATAAAGAGATTATTGTAAGGTGCTTTCTTTAAGGACTATATCTTGCTTGGGTGAGACCGCATGCAAAAGTTCATTAAATTTTTCAACGGAAGGAATAGATTTACCACGTTCGTATCTGGCAAAGGCATTTCGCGAAGAAGCGCCTATTCTTTCAGCTACCTGCGCTAAAGAGAGTCCGCTAAGTTCTCGTTTTCTTTGAAGAAGAATACTAACCAAGGTCCTTGTATCCTCAGAACCGATCTCGAAATATTCTTGTCGGTTTGAGTAAATTGACACATGAAATCCTTCCTTATCAGCCATGGTCTCAATCAAATCCCCCACCATTTCAAAAGCCTCTTTCCTTGAATACCCTTGAGTCATTACATCAAGAATAGGTATTTCCGCCAACCAGAATTTGCCATTTTTGTAAATCTTTCCACTAAATCTCATATATTAACATCCTTTCTTTATTCTTCTAATAATGGCACGCGCAAGCATTTCATTAATTTCAACGTGCCTTGGGACATATTCTTGATGCTCTCCATCAGTCCAGACATCATGTTTACGCCCATGCCTCAAAAACCACCATCCAAGCTTTCTAAGTGTATTTTCCAAAGCCTTACGTTTCATAGTTTTATTGTACACATATATGTATACGTGTCAAGCTGTTATAATTTTTGTGTAACGTCAAAAGGAGCTTGAAATTATGGTTGACAACAACTAACACAACCATTAGAATTTCCTACTAAAATTATACTTGTATTGGCTGATAGTATGAGAAACTAAACACTTATGCAAAGTAATTTCATAAACATTCCCGCCTTATTCACTTTTTCTGAATATACCATCATTTCAGCACTATTGAATACTTGATCTTTTTTGTTTTTCGCCATAAATTTCTTAGATTAAAAGATTGTAAATGTATACAGGCATAGATATTATTGAGATCAGCAGGATAGAGAAGGTCTTTGGTTCACACAAAGACTTTCTTGGAAGGGTTTATACGTCTGATGAGGTGAAATATTGCCAAGCCAAAAAGAACTGTTATCAGCACTACGCAGTACGTTTTGCTTCAAAAGAGGCCGTACTCAAGGCGTTTGGAACCGGTTTAAGAGACAGGATAAAGTGGACTGATATAGAAACGCTGAATGATGAACTTGGAAAGCCTTATGTAAATCTATACGGTAGAGCGAAAGAGATTGCAACAGAGAAAAATATCGGCGAAATTTCGGTTTCGTTATCACATTGTAAAGAATATGCAATTGCGCACGTATTATTAATACCTGAGAAATCTCATGAATAAGAGAAAAAAATGAAAAAACTAATTCTCATAAACCCTCACCCGATAGGTAATGTTGGCGAGGAAAATGTTTCAGTACTAAATCAGATGCCGGTAAATCTGGGATATTTGAAAGCGTTAACTCCTGGCAACTGGGAGGTGGACATAATAGATGAAACCCAGGAACTGTCGGTAGATGAAAAAGGTGAAAATGTCTGCTTTGACAAGACGAATGTCGCCCTGGTTGGAATAACGTCCGTAAGTTATCAGGCAAACAGGGCATATCAGATTGCTACAGCATGCAAAAAAAGTGGAATACCAGTAATAATGGGAGGAGTACACGCAACAAGCTATCCGGAAGAGGCAGCCAAATATGTTGACTCTGTGGTAATAAGAGAAGCGGTTCCTATATGGGAACAGATAATTTCTGATTTCGAAAACAATGAGCTCAAGCCAACATATGACGGAGGCTTGACTCCTATGGAAACATACAAGAACCTTCTGCCAGATAGAAAGTTTTTGACGGACAAGTATAAATACCGATACTCCGGCATAATTACAACTGCAGGCTGCCCGTTCAGTTGTGAGTTCTGCTCCGTTCCACAGTTCCAGGGAAGAAAATACAGAGAGAGGCCTGTAGATGATGTTCTCAATGAGCTTGAGGCAATTAAAGGGCAGTATAGAGGCCTCATCCTGACAGATGAAAATTTCTACGGCCACAGCAAAAAGTCGTATGAAAGAGTCAGAACCCTTTTTAAAGGAATGGTCGATAGAGGTATTTACCAGAATTGGTTTGGGTTTACCTCATTAAACATCTATCAAGATGATGAAACGTTGGACTATATGGCAAAGAGTGGATGTGTGGGTGTGCTCATTGGCATTGAATCTATAAATGAAGATGCATTAAAATCAATGAATAAAGGTGTTAATCTCCGTATAACAATAGATAAATACAAGGAAGCAATAAAGAATATACGGAAGCATGGCCTTGCTGTCTGGGGAACTATGGTATTCGGAAACGACAATGATACACCAGATACATTTAAAGATGTAGTTGATTTTATATTGGATGCTAAGATAGACATAATGACCTGTGGTATATTGTGCCCATTTATCAATACACCATTACAACAGAGGCTTGATAGAGACAACAGGCTGTTCAGAACTAACTTTCCTGAAGACTGGATTTATTACACATCACATCACTTAACGTATGTTTTGTCTAAGCTCTCACTTCAGGAATTTATTGATGGCATAGAGTATGTTTATAACAACATATATTCGACCGAAGTAATCAGGAAAAAGTTCAGAGAAGCAAAAGATGAACTCAACAATCTCAATGCCGCAATGTTTGCGTTCAGGGTCAATCTAGACTGGCAGGATGTATACAAACATCTGTTAGAAAACCTGAGAGAGCTGCAAGCTTCGGGAGATTATGAAAAGGCCCTGGAACGTTACGAAACACTGAAAAACCAGAAAAACCTGGACATGGCAAATACTAAGATTTAGGTTATTGCTTAGATTGTTTCTCAAAAAAGAAGTCAAAAAGCAAATCCCCCCTCCCCGGACAAACTGTGCCGAGGACTTTACTCCCCTTTAGTCAAAGGAGAATAAGGGGGGATTTGTTTTTTGTAAAATATGGCTAAAGTACGTTGGGTACTGGAAACCCCTGTGTTTTTTGATTTTTCACAAAGGATTAAATATGCCTAGAGTTGTTGTCACCGGTTTAGGATTAGTAATCGCTAATGGTATTGGTGTTACAAATGCGTGGAATGCCCTCATGAATGGCGAAGATGGCACTGCAGAGTTAAGATCCTTTGACACATCACAATATAAAGTACATCGTGCGTGCGAGGTAAAAGGTTTCGAAGTTGATACTGTCTTTGAAAACGAAACTACGGCAAACACAATACACAAATATACATACACTGCTGCAAAAGAGGCGTTGGAAGATAGTGGTCTGAGTGATATTACAGAACGCAACAGAGAAAGATTTGGTATTGCAATCGGGACTCTTGCCGGAGAACTGCCTCCGTTTGAATACCTGTTACGCAACACACCTGAAGATAAAGCCAACGGCTTTGATATGGGTGTTGCTCTGACATATCCACCATCTTCTATTACCACACTGCTCTCTGAAGATTTTGGATTTGAAGGGCCTAACATGGTATCACTAAATGCCTGCTCTTCAGGCAACCACGCTATCGCCTGGGCATTAGACCTTTTATACGAAGGAAAAGTTGATGTAATGCTGGTAGGCGGTGGTGAACTTATCCCACAAACAGAGTTTACGCATTTTCATAATCTGAAGGCGCTGGCACCTGAAAAGTGCCAGCCATTTGATAAAGAGAGAAAAGGTCTGATAATAGGAGAAGGTGCAGGAATAATGGTGTTAGAGACACTGGCTTCCGCTTCTAAAAGAGATGCTAAAATTTATGCTGAATTAAAAGGCTATGGCATGAGCTGTGACGGACACCATATGACGGCCCCACATCCTGAAGGGGCAGGCGCAGTAGTGGCGATGTCAAATGCACTTTCCATGGCTAAAATGTCTTACAAAGACGTGGATTACATCAATGCGCATGGAACAGGGACTCCTTTAAATGACAGAATGGAGACCATGGCCATAAAGTCTGTGTTTAAAGAGCGTGCAAAGAGAATTCCAGTTAGCTCTATTAAATCTATGATAGGCCATACAATGGGTGCGGCCAGTGCAATAGAATCTGTGGTTAGTTGCCTGGCAATTAAAAACAACGAGGTTCCACCCACCATACACTATGAGGCACCTGATCCTGAGTGTGATCTGGATTATGTGCCAAATAAAGGACGCAAAACTGAAGTCAACTGTGTTATAAACAACTCATTTGCATTTGGCGGAAATAATGTCACGAATATTTTTAGTAGATTATAGAGAAAAAGTATATAGCCACCAAGGCCCTAAGACACAAAGTAAAAATAAATGCACTTTAAACCACTTTCTACAAGACAGGAAGGAATAGCAAAGAAAATTGTTGACGCAGCATATTGTGTGCATAAGGAATTGGGTTCTGGTTTACTTGAAAAAGTGTATGAAGCTTGTTTTTGTCACGAGCTTAAAAAAAGGGATCTTTCCTATAGGAGACAGGTAGAAATTCCAATTGTGTATGACGGTATAACTTTAGAAGAGGGGCTAAGATTAGATGTATTGGTTGAGGATCTTATCATTTGTGAACTTAAGGCAGTTGATAATATGAATCCTGTTTGGGAAGCACAGGTATTAAGCCATTTAAAGCTGGCAGACAAACGTTTAGGCTTCCTTATTAATTTTAATGAAAGATACGTAAAAGATGGTATCAGGCGTATAATTCTTTAATTTTTTAGTGTCTTAGTGGCAAAAAAATAGATGAATAAAAGGGCCGTAATTACTGGTATTGGAGTTGTGTCTCCGTTAGGTATCGGGCATCAGGATTTCTGGAATAACCTGGTTTCAGGCAGTTCCTCTATAGCGCCAATAGAGTGCCTTGATCTATCAAAGTATGAATGTAAAAACGGAGCAGAAGTTAAGGGGCTAAACCCGGAAGAGTTTTTAGGACGTAAAGGTTTAAGGTATCTTAACAAAGGGACTAAATTCCTGGGATCCAGCGCGAAACTGGCGGTAGAT
Organism: Candidatus Scalindua sp.; assembly: GCA_021777035.1. Taxonomy (GTDB): domain Bacteria; phylum Planctomycetota; class Brocadiia; order Brocadiales; family Scalinduaceae; genus Scalindua. Next base: position 10,417 of record JAIQZR010000138.1, read on the forward strand.
GACGCAAGACTCGAAATAGATGAAGAGCTGTCAAACCATACCGGGATCCTCATCGGCACTTCCCTTGGAAATTTCTCACAGACCACAGATTATTTTCACGACATCATCATGGAAGGCCCATCAGAACTATCACCTATGCAGAGCTACGATGTCGCCCTGAACTCTTCCGTAAACTACGTCTCAGTATTTTTCAAGATGAAGAGTTTCGCCAGGACTATCTCCTCAGGCTTTACATCAGGTACCGATGCGATTGGAAATGCCGTTAAACTTGTACAGAATGGAAAAGCAAAAGTAATCATAGCCGGTGGAGTCGAGCAGATCTCATTGGATCTTTATATGATTTTTTATCTGAGAAAGATGCTGGCTGGAACTAATGATACCGGAAACGAGATCAGCATGCCCTTTGACAAAAGAAGAAATGGTTTTATTATGAGTGAAGGCAGTTATGTTTTCGTAGTGGAAGAGTATGACCACGCCTTAAATCGAGGAGCAAGAATATACGGTGAAATTTCCGGCTATGGCAGCCTCTTTTCTGGCAGCAGGAAAAGCGATACTGAAAACAGAATTAAAAAAGCCGGTAACACAATGAAATTATGTATCGATGATGCGGGGATATCCCCAGACGACATAGATTTGATTAACGCAAACGGAAATTCCGGCAAGATGTCAGACCTCATAGAATCAAAGGCTATCAAAGGGTTGTTTGGAAAGAGAGGCGAAGAGATCCCTGTTCACGCCGTCAAATCAACCTTAGGAGAGAGTTACGGTGCATCCGGGGCAGCACAGACAGTATCCGCTTTGCTTTCCATAAACAATGGATTGGTACCCCCTACCATTAATTACGAAGAAAAAGATCCTGAATGCAATCTGAATATTGTTGATGCAAAGCTCGAAAAGGATATCAATACAGTGCTCATTAATTCGTTTGATTTATCGGGAAACAACTCTTGCCTGGTTGTTAAGAAGGCATAGAATCTACTAAATCAGCTTTTAAACATAATATTGGAATAAATAATCCGGCACATTTCTCCCGACACCATTCTCGGGGTTTGAGATTATGAAGCGGTCAATACAATATTCAAATTGCAGAAATATGGCCGTATTCTTATCAGGAGTACTATGTACATTCCAATTCCTACAATTTGTCAATCTTGCACTTGCTTTTGTAATCACTTTTGTTCATAATGCTAGATGTAGGCTTAGGTAGGTTTGCGTTTTTAGCACTTGATAGATTGCCTAACTTGGACATGTAAGTAACTTTTCAGTATTTTGAAAAATCACTAAAAAAAGTGCAGAATGTCGAGTCTGAATAAGAAAAATGTAGGGGCTGTTTCCCAAACAGTCTTTATTTGTACGGCTCGTTTTCTAAACGAGCCGTACAAATAAAGACTCTCTCTAAAAACAATATGAGTAAATTATTTACACCAATAAAAATTTGTAATTTAGAGATCAAGAACCGACTGGCCATGTCAGCAATGGATCTCGGCTTTACCTCAAATGGTTCTATAAACAATCGGTTTATAGATTTTTATGTAGAACGTGCTCGCGGAGGTGTAGGGTTAATTGTAGTGGGCGGATGCTATCCGGAAATGACCGGCAAGGTTTGGAAGAGCATAATTGGCCTGGACAAAGATGAATTTATTCCGGGTTTAAAGAAGCTAACCGATACGATACACAAATATGATGTTAAGATTGCAGCACAAATACTTCACGGAGGGAGAAGCGCATCTTCATTTTTTTCAAAAACCCACCCAGTATCACCATCAAGCCTTTCACATATCAACATAAAGCAGAAACCACACGCCCTGACCATACCTGAAATAAAGAAAGTAATAGATGGCTATGTTACTGCCACAATAAGGGTAAAGAAGGGAGGGTTTGATGCAGTAGAGATACACGGCGGCATGGGCTATCTTATCAACCAGTTTCTTTCAAGAGCAACTAACAAGAGAAAAGATAGATATGGTGGCAGTCTCAAGAACAGGATAAGATTTGCGAAAGAGATAGTTGTAGCCATAAAGAAAAAAGTGGGGAAAAAATATCCTGTAATCTTCCGCTTATCGGGTGAAGATTTTGTAGATGATGGGCTCAAAATAGATGAAAGTATTGAGATTGCGAAAGAACTGGAGAAAGCAGGTGTGGATGCATTCAATGTTTCACCCGGCTGGCATGAGAGCCGAACTCCCATAATGCTTATGGCTATTCCAAGAATGTCATATATCTTTCTGTCTGAAAAGATTAAAGACAATGTAAATGTACCTGTTATCGGATCCGTGAGAATAAATGACTTGGCCCTGGCAGAGGAAGTTATTGATAATGACCGTTCAGACATTGTTTCAATAGGAAGGCCCTTAATAGCAGACCCGGAATTACCAAAAAAATATAAGAAAAAGCAGTTTGATGATATCAGAAGATGCATTGCCTGTAACCAAGGTTGTTTTGATTCCTTGTTAGGTTTCAAATCTGTCAGCTGTTTATATAATGTCAGAGCTGGCAAAGAGAGTGAATTCAAGATCAGGAAGGCGAAGAAAAAGAAAAAAGTAATGGTTATTGGCGGCGGACCGGGAGGTATGGAGGCAGCAAGAATTGCCGCTTTAAGAGGTCATGACGTACATTTATTTGAGAAAGCAGATGTGCTTGGTGGTCAATTAAGATATGCTTATATACCGCCGGGAAGGGAAGAGATAGAAAATGTTATCATATTTCTGGAAAATCAGATAAGGAAATTAAATGTAAATATACAGCTTTGCAAAAAAGTAGATACAAAAACGATAAAGGATTTAAAGCCGGACGTTGTAATCGCAGCGACAGGGGGGAAGCCTCTTATTCCTGAGATTTCTGGTGTTAAAGAGAAGAATGTTGTTGTAGCTGAAGACGTATTTGACAATAAAGTAAAGGTTGGTCAAGACGTCGTAATTATAGGCGGAGGCACTATCGGTTGCGAAATCGCCCTTCACACGGCAAAGATGGGGGCAATGGAACCGGAAGTTGCCTGCTTTCTTTTAAAAAACAGAGTTATTAGTGGAGATGAAGCCATAGGACTTACTTCAAAGGGAAAACGAAATATCACTATTCTGGAAATGAAAAATAAAATTGGTGGAAAGTTTGGCATCTCAACCAGATGGGTTATCATGAAGCAGGTGCAGGATGCCGGCATTAACAGTATTACCGGAATAAAAGTAAAAAATATATCGACTAAAGCTAAATCAAAAAAAGAGAAGGATAAAGTCTGCGTAACTTTTGAAAAGGAAAATAAAAATACGAAGATTTATGCGGATACGGTTATCATCGCCGCAGGATACAAATCCAACCAGGATCTTACCAGAAAATTAAACGGTACGATTAACGAACTATATAAAATAGGAGATTGCGTAGAGGTCAGGACGGCACTCGAAGCGATCCATGAAGGGTTTGAAGTAGGATTGAAGATTTAATATTATGAAAGATATTCGAATGAATCGTGGCGACAACTCCGGTTATGACCATCTGGAATTTGAAGAGATAGCGTCTGATAATGGTAAGAAAATAGGAATTATTTACTTGAACAAACCTGACAGGAACTCTTTGGGTTCCTGGTTACTGGACGCTATATATGAGAAAATGGATCAGTACGAAAATGATGAAAAGGTTGGAGCCATTATTATTGCCAGTAAGTTAAGAGGGGTATTTTGTGACGGTGTAGACCGCGAAGAGTTATTTGGGTCATGGATTTCAGATCTGGTAGCAAAGAAAGACTACGAACGGTTCCATCGTTCCTACGAGATGCTTGTTGAAATGGAAAATTGCCAGAAACCGGTTATTGCCGCAATTAATGGCATTGCAATAGGAGCAGGGATAGAACTTGCAATGTTATGTGATCTGCGTATTGCATCAGAACTCGCATTTTTCAATCTGCCTGAAGCAAAGCCGGAACTTGGCATTATTCCGGCGCTGGGCACAACACAACGTTTACCGCGGCTAATTGGCCATGCACGTGCAAAAGAGATGCTGTTTCTTGGCAAGATGGTTCGTGCAAAAACCGCATTGGAATGGGGTTTAGTCAACCAAATTGTTCCACACAAAGAGGTCTTGAATCAAGCCATAGAAATGGCAAAAGTGCTGCTGGAGAGAGAGACTGGAGTACTAATAGAAATGAAAAAATGTGTCAATTTTGCAGTTGAAAATGATATTACAAAAGGTCTGGAATACGAGGTCAGTGTATTCGCTAAAATGATGCGACTGAAACTGGCGGAAAAGGAGATTACCGTCGAATCGTAAAATCCATAGAGCAGAGCATTATAATCGATAACAACAAATTCTTGTTTTTTTAATAATGATTTCCCGGAGGAAATACTATGAGTATGAGTAACAAGACGGCGATAGTAACAGGTGGTACAAGAGGTATAGGAAAAGCGATAGTACTTGAACTGGCAAAAAACGGATGCAATGTTGCCTTTAACTATAGTAAGAGTGATGACCTGGCAAATGAACTCGTAAAGGAGATAGAAGCACTTGGAGTCAAGGCCATGGCAAAGAAGGCGGATGTATCCGATTTTGAAAGTGCTAAAGATATGATTAAAGAGGTTAAGGATGAGTTTGGTCAGATCGATTATCTGGTTAACAATGCTGGAATAACGAGAGACAAACTGCTTGCCCTGATGAAAGAAAATGACTGGGATGACGTGATTAATATAAACCTGAAAAGTGTGTATAATTTTTCTAAGGCGGTAATCATGACCATGATCAAGCAGAAAAGAGGAAACATACTCAACATAACCTCTGTCAGCGGAATTGCGGGCGTTGCAGGCCAGACCAACTACTCAGCTTCCAAAGCGGGAATGATTGGCTTCACAAAGGCCCTTGCAAAGGAAGTTGGTAAGGCAAAAATTAATGTTAACGCCATTGCGTGCGGATTTATAGAAACAGACATGACTTCAGAGCTTCCTGAAGAGTACAAGCAGAAGATGATAGATATGACTGCACTAAAGCGATTCGGCACAACTGACGACGTAGCAAAAACAGCCAGATTTTTACTATCAGACGACGCAAAATATATTACCGGACAGGTATTGTCTATCGATGGAGGATTGGCGTTATAAATACATATAATTGTTGCGAGTTGCAGGTTTAATAATATGAAAGGAGTTTATACAAAATGCTCTTCTTATTAAAAGTTCAAATAAAAAAGATACCTGATATGCCTGTGAAGGATTTCCTGGGATTTGTAGTCAAGGAGTGGGAATATTTTATCAGGATGAGAAAAAGAGGCAGGATCCTTGCAGGCGGGAAACTGGCCGGTAGCAGAGGTGCTGCCGCCATTATTGAAGTTGATTCCAATGAAGACCTTGATCAACTCGTATCAAATCTACCACTCTTTCCATTTTTCACTGACATAGAAATAACCCCACTCGTCCCTACAGACAAAGCGTTGCTCGATGTTAAACGCATCCATTCACTTATGAAGTAAGAAATACATATGGCTAAACTTTCAGACTTTGTAACCAATGGTTCGAAAAAAAAATAACCTGTCGATCAGGTGATATTGCACAAAATTATAGTAGGACGGATGGCAATGCCAACCATCCTACTATTTATTTATAAGCAATTTTTTGAGGTTTATTTCTAACATCATCCCGAAAATCAAAACAAAGCTATTACTGAAACGTTATCAGACTAAAAATTGAAATTACATCAATCGTTAGTAGCATCCAGTAAAAAATCGTAACAGTTATCTCTGATTTCAAGATTGGCTCGTTGCTTCATTGCATTACGAGGATGCTGATTAAGGTGGCCACTGATTCCATAAATGTCATTAAATCCCCACTCAATCTCCTCACGCAACGGAACAAAACTTTCCTGTATTGCCTTGTATATCGGCCTGACATCAAATTTTGGATTTTTCAGGAAGTTAAGGAGGAGTTCTATATTACAGTTTCCGGCCCCACGGCCAATGCCGTTTATGGTCGCGTCAAGCAGATTCACACCATCTATAATAGCCTGCTGGGTATTTGAAAAGGCCAGTTGCTGGTTGTTGTGGGCATGGAATCCGAGTTCCTTATTCGGAGCATGCTCTTTATAAAGTTGAAGATAGCCGGTTACCTGTTCTGAATAGAATGCTCCAAAGCTGTCCACAAGGTAGAGATAGTCAACCTCACCTGCATTATTCACCTGCTGCAGGGCTTCAATCAGTTCAGTTTCTATTGCAGCGGAACAAGCCATAATGTTAATAGTAGTTTGATAACCCAGATCCTTACTGCGTTTTACCAGATCCAGCCCTTTGTCAATATCTGCAACATAACAGGCGGTACGTACCATCCCGATAACACTCTGTTCTGCTGGAAGCAATGCGGAAATATCTACCCTGTCTACATCATACATTACGGCCAGTACCGGAGGGTTCTCGCACTCATGGGAATTAACAATATATTTGATATCATCCTCATCACAAAAATTCCATTTACCGTATTTTTCCCGTGTATATTCATCACTCACACATAGCTTCTTACCAATCTCCATTATATCAATACCGCTATCACAGGCGGCACGATAAGCCGCTTTAACAAAATCGTCCTTGAAGTGGTAATTATTGATAAGACCTCCATCTCTGACTGTACAATCTAAAACCTTTATTTTCTCTCGAAACATCTTCTCCGCTCCCGGTAAAATACCTTATATTTACTTCTGAAAAATTTAAACACTACATACTAACGCAAACTGGCATGAAAAAACAAGTGAGAAATGTGAGAAATGTGAATACTTTGTCTATTCAATAATATTTATTGAAATTTGTAAAACTCCTGCTAACATCACCTACTTAATAAAACAAGATATATACCACAGGAAAGGGCCCGTTTTAATCATGAGTAGCTCTAATTCAAGCAAGAATAATCGCACAAAAGGACATAAACAGAAGTGGTACAAAGACGGTTTAAGATTTGAGTGTCAGAGATGTGGTAGTTGTTGTAGAGGTGAACCGGGTGTTGTCTGGATGAGCAAAAAGGAAACAAAAAACACCTCGATGTCCCTGGGTATTTCAACAGATCTGTTTACGAAAGATTATGTAAGGTTGATTAACGGGAGAATCAGTCTACTGGAGCATGATAACGGAGACTGCGTCATGTATGACAAAGGTTGCAAGATTTATGAGACCAGGCCGAGTCAATGTAAAACATTCCCGTTCTGGAACTCTAATTTGGGAAATAGGAGTGAGTGGGAAGAGCAGAAGAAGACCTGTCCAGGTATTGGCAAAGGGAAATTACATACAGTTGAGGAGATCATAAACCGTTTAGAACCTGAATTGAGCGATTTATGATTAATGAAAATAGTAGAGCAACGGAGGATGCCTGGCCTTGTCTGAGAAAAAGAATCGGGGTGCTTGGCGGCACATTCAATCCGATACATATGGGGCATTTGAACATGGCAGAAGAGGTTTGCCGACATCATCGTTTGTCGAAAATCATTTTTATACCAGCATACATCCCTCCGCATAAATATGTAAAGAATTTGACTGAGGCGCATCATCGTTATGAAATGATCAAAGCTGCCATTCATCAAAAAAACAGGCTTGGTGTTTTTGAAGTTTCCGATCTTGAAATCAAACGTGAAGGTAAATCATATACTATAGACACTGTAGAAGAAATTTTGCACCACTATGGCGAAGAGAGTGAAATATTTTTGATTATGGGGGCTGACTCATTAAATGAACTGGAATTATGGAAAAATATTAGAAGGCTTTCTCAACTTTGTCACTTTGTAATTGTAAATAGGCCAGGTGCTAAAGCAGTAGCTTCTACCAGACTCGTAGAAATAATAGGCAGTAATAGTATATCTGACATGGAAAAATTGAGAATAGAGATATCCCCAGTTGATATCTCATCTACAAATATAAGGAAGCGACTGAGCGATGGCGATGAAGTCAAAAACCTTGTGCCTGAATGTGTTGAAACATATATAAAAGAACACGGTTTGTATTTACCTTCCTGAATGATCCGGTCAGACAGGTGTTGTGATGTAAAAATAATGTAACCGTTTGCGGGATACCAGCTAAACCCTATTGCAAAAGATCACAACCCCATATAATCCCCCTTTTTTAAGGGAGTTATAAAAACCTAACGAATAATACATTGCCTGGTTTCCCAGGTTACGTGAACGGTTACAAAAAAACACTTGACTAAGAAACTTAGTCCATTTAGACTATCTCATTATGACCATAGTATCAATCCATGAAGCAAAGACTCATTTCTCCAGACTGATTCAAAGAGCGTTAGCCGGAGAGGAAATTATTGTATCCAAAGGCAAGGAACCGGTTGTCAGAATTGTACCTATCCCAGAAGCGAAAAAAAAGAGATTACCTGGTGGAGCAAAAGGAATAGTTAGGCAAATTTCTCCGAATTTTGACGATCCTCTCGAGGAATTCAGGGAAAGTATGCAATGAGATATTTACTGGACACACATGTAATGCTGTGGTTCCTGGAAGACTCCAATGAATTAAGCAAAAAATCAAGAAAACTCCTCGTGGATAGTGAAAATGAACTTTTTTGGAGTTCGGTAAGTTTTTGGGAAATTACCGTAAAGGTTTCTTTGGGGAAGCTCGAATTAGAAAAAGACTGGCAGAAGCAACTCGAACGGGAGAAAAAAACGAATAGGATCCAGGATTTACCTGTCTATCAAAAGCATTGCGAACCTCACTTGAGTTTACCGTGGCACCATAGAGATCCTTTTGATAGATTACTTATCTGTCAGGCCATTTCAGAAGATTTAGTTCTCATAACAAGAGATAAAACCATACGAAAGTACAAAGTGCAAACTATATGGTAATAAAGCTTTCGTTTGAAATGAAGCAATGTCAATCCAAACTTGATGAAAGCAGGTATTTTACAATCGACATGAATACCGTATGAGGCAACATATATTTGAACACATGAGAACGGTGAACACATAGGTACATCTCTACATAAAATGGTGAAAATTTATGAATCGTTTATTCCGTTTCTGGTGGTTTCCACTTGTGTTGCAGGTCATGACACTTGCAGTGTTCGTGTTACTGATTATTGACGGTTTCCTGGCGAACACTGACGACATGGCATTTGCCCAGGTTCTCCGGAATACGAACCTGGCAAATCTGATTGTCTGGTCGTACTGGTGGCCAGTGATTATTATCTCGGCAATCTTCTTCGGGAGAATCTGGTGCATGGTCTGCCCGATGGAATTACTTACTTCGCTTGCTGCACGAATCGGCCTGAAGCAGAAACCAAACCGATTTGTACGATCAGGCTGGATTACTACCCTATTCTACATATCAATCATGTTCATTGGCATACACACCCTTTCCATCCACCGTGTACCGTTTCGGATGTCTATCTACCTGTTGGCCCTACTAGCGGTGACCGTTATAGTCGGCTTACTATTTTCCAAAAATACTTTCTGCGCCTATATCTGTCCGGTAGGACACCTGCTGGGACTGTATGCCCGCCTTGCACCATTTGGTTGGTCTACAGGTAATCGTTCGATATGCAGTAACTGCAAAGACCACTCTTGTACCGCCAGTGCAAATGTATATGTTTTTCAGGGTCGTAGTTGCGGTGTTGGCCTGGATCCCGCACATATTGACGACAACACAAACTGCCTGCTGTGTGGACAGTGCGTAAAGTCATGCGATCACAATAACCCAGGTATTGAAGGAAGGCCCAATCCGGGATGGTTTGTACGTCCCTGGTTTAAGGACATTTTTGCGCTCAAGCCGATGACTGCCGCCCAGACAGCGTTCTGCCTTGTTGTTTCCGGCTTCACCGTTTATGAAGTATTTACAGAATGGAAGGTCACTAAAAACCTACTACTTTGGATGCCGGATAATGTAAACATGTGGCTCGGCACAGGGAACACCTGGTCACATGGGTTGGTCAAATCATTGATACTATTCGTGTTCCTGCCGGCTATAGTCTGGCTGTCTCCGTATGGCTTGTTCAGATTAGCAGGTGGAAAACTGCCTATCAAAAAATTCCTCTGCATTTTCGGAATAGCGTTCATCCCGATCATGGCTTCAGCACACGCGGTTAAAGCAATGCTCAAAACTACATCACGTATTCCGTACTGGGAAAATGCCTTCCCTGATCCTGTTGGTGTGATGACTGCAAGAGGTATTCTGGACAAATCTCTCCAACTTGCATGCATACCCGCATGGAGAGAACCTGTGGTAACGGTACTGTCACTGGTTTTAGTGTGCTGTGGCATAGCGGTCAGCACAGTTGCCATTCACAAGCTCACAATAACTCATATACATAACTCCGGGCACCGTGCATGGGCACTCTATCTCATCCCAGGTTTTTATGGCGGAGCATTCGCGGCCATGATCTGCATGTGGCGTCTGAATTTAATGTAACATACCAAAGAGGAATGGAGTAGTATCAAAGTCGAAGATCCAAGCCGCAAGCATATGAGATTGAAGATTCATGAATCAGAAATACTGCTCAACAAAACAACAAGATATTTCAGACAAATTGCCGTATCAGGCAATGGTCATGAAAAAGAGGCATTTATCTTAACCAATGATAGAAAGCGTACTGCCTCACAAATAATCAGACAATATGGAAAACGTTGGAATATAGAAAAAGGAATTTCAGAGCAAATCATTATCATCCGGTTAGGTTTTTGCGAGTACGGCTTTTTTTATACTCGAATCGTCAGCAGAGACGTAGGGCGAGGCTTTAGCCTTGCATTTATGCACAAAAGCAAACCTAAAGGATTGCCCTACGTGTTACACGCAAAAACCTAACCGGATGATGCTGAGAGCAAATAGAGTTTTTTCACCTTAACAAACTCTCATCGTCCATAGTGGTAAAGGTGGATTTTAATTTAACTATGACTATAGCGGCACATAATTTCTACCGCGTAATTGCTATGGAGCTTGCTGGGTTTGAGAATGAAACATCAGGAAGTTTAAGCAGTAAGTTTTTTGACAATGGGGGTCAATTCAAAATTGAGAACGGATCCAATGTCATTGGCAAGTTGATTTTAAGCACCTAAGGCGATTCCAAAATTGCCGTTTCACCAATTCCTTTTTCTTCATTAATAATTGCAACATCCGCACCGTGACCAACGTCATCTTGTCCAACAGTAATAACTCTGTCACTCTCTTTGAGACCGGTTAATACTTCTACATAATTACCCTCTTTAAAACCGAGTGTGATTTTTGTCTTAAACGCTTTTGTTTCCACATCAAAACTAACATTTTTTTTCTCTAATACTGGAGAGTCATTATTATCATAGAAAGAGACCGTTACGAATTCTTTACCTATATTGCTAATTATAGCTTCCGTCGCTTCAATTGTAATATTGTATATTGAGTCATCTTCATGACTTTTTGAAACGTCTACAATTTTTCCGTGGAGTGATGAATCAATCTTTTTTTCTTCTTTTACTGTACTTCTTTGTTCACATACAGCACGACTTCCCATAGTCAATCGTTTAACTTCGTTAGAGTCAACACTTATTACAACAAAGTCCTTCACAACAAATACCTCATCAGCTTCTGCCTCAAGGATCAGCGACTTCTTTGGTATCAGCAGGGCATCTTGATGTTGATCTACTATCGTGAAAACAGAGGCAAACATTCCCGGTCTCAAAGCCCCACCTAATAAATCTTTCATTTCTATTGTCGCCTTCACGGTACCACTATCGGGATCAACGACCGGGCTTACCATCTTCACCCTGCCCATGAACTCTATACCAGGTAGAAACTCTGAAACAACTCTTGCCGATTGCCCCTCTACTACTTTGTTAACGTCCTTCTCCGGTATGAAAATCCTTGCCAGTATTGGATCAAAATCCGCAATCTTAAACACCATCTGGCCCTTCTCGATGTTATAACCTTCTTCTATATTTCTCTCAACAATGACACCATCAATGGGAGACTCAATTGTAGTATACTCATATTCCAACTGCTTTCTTTCAAGTTCTACAGTCGCAATTTCAAGTTGAAACCTCTTGTCTTCGAATTCCTCTTTGCTGATAATATTTTCTTTGAAATTACCCAAAGAGTTTTTGTAAACTCTGTCAGCATTTTCCTTCTTCAATGTTGCATCCCTGAGTGCCAACAGGGCTTCATCATCTTCAAGTTTCGCAAGTAACGTACCGGATTTCACGTAGTCACCTTCCTCTACCAGGATATTTAATACAATACCGGAAGTCTTTGCTTCTACATCAACCTGTTTCTCTGGTTCAAGTGTACAATTATTAACTAAAAAAATCTCAATATTGCTCCTTTTCACCGGTATCGCTTCAACAGGAACCGCCTCAGAATTTTTTCCATAATTTCCGGAATATGCCCTATGTTTACTTTCAACTTTTTTTTCTTCTTTTTGCAAATTATTTACCTGTAAATCATGTGGGTTTTTTGTATCCTTCCAGACAGTTAGCTTCAACGCCAGAAGGGTTACTGCCACAGTACCTATACAGATAAGAACTATCCTAGTGACTGATTTTGGTTTCATGATCCACTGCCTATTAAAACGTTTTGGGCCTTCTTAAAATATGTTTCTCGGTATAGCCATCGGATAATTCTTTACTCTGTAAACATTTAAATGAAGTAAATGGTTCCGGGATTGGATCTGGCTAAGTGCGGTTTTAACATACTGTATTTGCGATTCAGCATCAAATATGAGAGTAGCACCATATGTGATTTGGTTTGGGACAGATATGAGGTGAATATTATGTAAAATAGCTTATATATGTTTAACACAATTACCTGCCCGGCTTTGGCAGACGACTTAGCCTATTATGCGCTTTTACGGAACTTTTTCGGTATAAGGGAAGTTTCTCCTGCTACAACTTCCGGTGTCACTACATATGTTGATCCTTTCCCTTCTGTAGGTAAGTCAAACATAGCATCCAGCATGAATCCCTCAAAAATAGAACGTAATGCCCTGGCCCCAGTCTTTCGTTTCAGGGCCATCTTACTTACTTCCCCCAATGCCGCTTTTGGAAATTCAAGTACTGCGTTTTCCATCTCAAAGATTTTTTGATACTGCTTGACAATAGCATTTTTAGGCTCCAGCATAATCCTGATCAAGTCATCCTGACTATGTGGCATCAATGTCGTGAGTACGTGGAGTCTGCCAATAAACTCACGGATCATGCCATATTTGATTAAATCATTCATTTCAATTTCAGAAAGAATTTCGCCAGTAGATTTGTCCTCTGCACGATCCATAGTGGCACCAAATCCTATTGCCTTTTCGCCTATCCTTGTTTTTATTATTTCCTCTATCCCACTGAATGTTCCACCGCAGATAAACAGGATATCTTTAGTATCCATTTGTATATATTTCTGCTCAGGATGCTTCCTTCCTCCCTGTGGAGGCACATTGATGATAGACTGCTCAAACATTTTAAGTAGTGATTGCTGCACACCTTCACCGGAAACATCTCGCGTGATAGATGCGCTTTGATCCTTTCTTGCAATCTTGTCTATCTCATCGATATAGACAATTCCCTGCTGTGCTCTATCCACATCAAAATCAGCATCCCTCAGCAATCTTAGAAGCACATTTTCTACATCCTCACCAACATAGCCGGCTTCAGTAAAAGTAGTCGCATCGGTAATAGCAAACGGCACGTCAAGAATTCCAGCAAGTATTTTAACCAACAAGGTTTTTCCAGAACCTGTGGGCCCTACAAGAAGAACATTGCTTTTCTCCAGTTCCACACCATCGTCAGTAACTTCTGAAGCCAATCTTTTGTAGTGATTATGAACCGCCACCGCTAAGACTCTTTTTGCTCTTTCCTGTCCAATAATGTACTCGTCTAAACGCTCCTTGACATATAACGGAGTTGGTATTTTTCTCTTTAAACGAGTTGAGGTTTTTTCTTTATCTTTTTGGATAAGGGTAAAACAAGCCTCAATACATTCGTTACAGATGTATACATTGCGATCACCCTGTATTAATCTTTTGACAACATTATAATTTCTGCCGCAAAAGGAGCATGACATAGACCTACCCTTCTTATCCTTGGCTTTTTTGTCCATCTCTTTTTCTCCTTATATATATCGTTCGTCCTATGTAAATATAATAGATAGGTATGTATGCTAACAAAAAGCAACTTACAAATCCAGTTTTTTTGGGTCTCCTGAATTTGATCAGCCCCATATATCTTGACATTCAAGCTATGCATTTCTACCTGTAACAACGCGGGCGTTAAGGACTAACTTATTAGCTCTTTCTCGCAGTTCCATAGCGAATTGATCTTCTTCCTTCAGCGCATTCTCAATTTTGTCAAGAATATCATAATAAAGGCCCCAGGCTTTCCTCTCTCTTTCATACCTTTCCTTAAGCCCATTTCCATCTTCCATGGACACTTCCCGGAGACTGCTACGTAACCTTCTCGTCCCAGTCTCAATAAGCGTAAAGCCTTTATATTCACTCTCTTCTTCTTTTGTGGCAAAGAATTCAGCTGCCTTGAGTGAAAGACGAAGATATGCAAGGTTTTGAGGAAGGTGACTTACAAAACTACCGGTAAACGGATCTATCATACTTTTAACCACATCTATCTCAGATGAAAAAATCCTTGCATAATTTGAGAAGAATAATATTCTCTCGTAGTCACCCACTATCTTGCCTATTGCCGCAGCCTTTATGGCCTCTCCTGCAAAAGCATGTTTGTCGTGTCTCATAAACAAACCATCATTATGAAAATACCTCAGTAACGGCCCACTATCTTTAGAAAATAAGGCAGACAGAAGATAAGCCTGGTCTTCCGCCCTTCCTATAAATACAGGAGTAAATGGGCGATACCTTCTCAATGCTTCAATTAAAATTCCATTTGTACCGCCCGTTACATGTATCCTTGATATACACGAATTTTCACCATCAATATCGCCACTATCGTACCTTGTCATCATCTCAGACAGAGTAGATAATGCCTGAGGTATTCTACTACAAAAAATAGTATCTTCACCCTTAAAGGGTGGAGTTGGATATGTTACATCCGGCGTAAAAAGTGAAGCACTAATATCTTTTTCATTTACCAAAGCGCCTGCCATCATACCCAGATGAACAGGATTACCCTGAGAGTCGACACCTTCAGCTCCCCAGAGAGGAGACATCATATGCTCAAATGCACTTTTTCCTGTTTCCTCAAGCAGTTCCTCCTGTGGAAATACCTGGTCAAGATCAATCTTAAATGTCGCCTTTTTATCAGGATCTACAAAGACTTGCCAGAATGCAGTTACTGCTTTGAGAAAACTATAGTGCCTTCCATACTTCCCATTAACACCCACAACTTCCCTTAAAAGAGATGCTGAATCCCTTATATCATTAAAATACTTACTTGCTGCAGGGACAAGAATCTCATGGATCAATCCGGCTGTTTCTGCCTCGGTAAAAAGATACACTTTGAGCCCCAATAAGCCATGGGATTTTTCCAATTCTGACTCGATATATTCCTTCACAATCCCCTGTAATCCCTCATGCGTAACAGACGCCGACAGTACAACCGTTAACTCATCTTCACCATCTGCATTACTCAATTTTTTCTCAAAGAGAAGAGCCTCGGACAGATGATGGAGGCCATAGAGAATCTCATTCCTGTCCGATCCAACGCCTATCTGAACAGGATGATCATACCAGAAAACCTGGTCCTCCTGCACAACCTCCTCAAGAGCATTCCACAAACTGGATTTTATACCAAGGTCTTTAAATTTTCTTCCGGTAGGCGGAATAGTTAAAAGAGCATTTGCGGTAAAAATAACATCTTGTGAAACATTTGTTATCGGTTTGGAATTAAGATTGGTTATCTCTATCTTGCGCTTATTTCTCAAGGTGTTTGCCTGAGAATCCTTATTACTGAGAATACCGGATGCCTCAGGATGGAATAGTTTCCAGATATCTTCCTGAATTGTTTTAGGAAATGGAAGATGTTCTTTTTGTTGTGCTAACTTTACTCTTAATCCTTCCAGCCTCTCTATACTATTATCGTTCTTGGAGCAGAAGACCCTGAACTCCTTTAACAACAAACTAAGCCCTTCTCTATAAAATGTAACAAGATTTGTCCGGAGAGGATTCTTCCCCACTTCTTCCAAATACTCCATGGCAGCCGCATATCTGGAATGATCATCTCCTGAAAGAGAGATCAGAAATGCAGCGTTGATGTTCCTGGAAACTGCAACCCGACTATTATCTTCCGGCTGAAATTGCGCTACAATGTTTATCCCACAAGCCCCATCTTCAGACCCATCGCCTATAATACAACGTAGAACATCATGATAAGTTTTTTTTACATTGTCTAGTGACACTGTCATTATATTTAACTCTTTTTTATCAAATGTAGTAAATGCGTTTACAGAATTCAATCTGCACGTTGATGTACAGTTACCGTTATGCAAATTCTAATTGCGGTAAAAGCAGATACAATAATATGGTATTTGATTATAGGCCACAAGAAAAAACATTAAAACAAGAGTATCTTAACAACTCAAATAAAGTACGTATGGCATATTATTAATTGGTAATGACGCTAATGATTTGATATAAAACATGGTTTCGATTCTATTCTCAGATCCAGGTGCAAAAGGCGAATGCTTAATAAAGCAGAAGGGCTATTTAACTCGTCAGACTAATAACAAGCGAGCAAACAGCCCTTCATAAAATTGTTTTTGCCTGGATAGCCGGATCTATAGTAGAATAAAATATCTAAAATATTGCTCTCCACAACAAAATTATCCCCAGGAGATGACACTAGTTAAGTTGTCCGGGTAAGGAGGAAAAATGAGTACCAGTTTGACAAACCGAATTTTTCGGGCAGCCACACTCGATGTCCACCTTTATGAAGAAGTAGAGGCCGATAAGAGCGCAATGCGCCAGGCGATGCTGGTCGTAATCCTCTCCGGTGTCGCAGCCGGAGTTGGAAGCATTTCACGAGGTGGTGCATTAGGGGTTGCAATGGGCACTGCCATGGGGCTGGTAGGATGGTACATTTGGGCGTTTATTATATTTTTTATAGGCACCAAACTCCTACCTGAGCCACAAACCAAGTCTAATGTTGGAGAATTATTAAGAACAATCGGCTTTGCGAGTGCACCTGGATTAATCCGGATTTTTGGTGTTTTTCCAGGAGTAGAAAAGCTTGTTTTCCCGGCTGCTACTGTCTGGATGTTAGCAGCAATGGTTATTGCTGTGAGACAAGCACTGGATTACAAAGGAACTGTGCGTGCTGTCATCGTCTGTATAATTGGCTTGCTTGTCCAGATTGCAATTCTTTTGACCATTTTCTCTGTATTTAAAGTTTTACCAAAACCCGCTTAAATTTTTTATTTTTATTGAAAGGTGATGAACAGACATGAACAAAACATCTATTAAATATCAGATTTTAACCATTCTTCTCTGCTCTATTGTAAGCATTGTAGCCTTTAAAAGCATGCCGCAAGTGGTTATGGCAGAGGAGTTGAGGGTTGGCATTGTTGACATAAACGAAATATTTGACAAATACGACAAGAGAAATGATCTTGATCAACAACTAAAGAAAGCCGAAGCAGAATTTAAGAAGGAAATAGAGAGCAAAAAGAAAGCAATGATTGATCTAAACGAAGAAACACAGTTGCTAGACCTAGGGAGTGAAAACAGAAGTCAGAATATGGAAATACTTGAGAGAAAGAACGTAGAACTTGAAGGATATGCCAAATTTGCGGAGAAACAACTCACGAAAAAATACAAAGATGCCTTTGAAACAATTTATGAAGAGATAATTAAGGAAGTCAATTCTTTTGGCAAAGAAAAAAATTACAGTGTTATTATAAAGAAAGAGAAACCTAACTTACAAAGCAATGAGCTTTCTGATCTTCAGTTTAAGATAGGAATCAGAACCGTTTTGTACAATTCAAGTGCAATAGATATTACGCCAAATATAACAGAACGTATAAACACACGTTACCAAAAAGAGAAACCACAAGAAAAATAATTAGGTGCTACTACGGGATCAAGGCCATACTAAAATCGCAGAAGGGAATTATCAGGAATGGAGCTATATAGATATTGCTTTAGTTAATCAAATCAGGCAACTTAAGCAAATTTCTCTATAGCCGCCTTTTTGATACTTTTATAATCAACTTTACCAGATGGAAGCATAGGGATGGCGTCTATTGACATATAGTGATCAGGTTGAGACAACTTTGTCAAACCGGCTTTATCAAGCCCCCTATTGAGTAGAATCTTGTCCGGATTTGCATCAACAACAAAAGCGACCAGTTGTTCACCTTTTTGTACGTGAGGGATATTCATGACCGCACAGCTTCTTTTTTCATTCTCAGTATGCTGATCTAAAACCTGAGACAATTTATCTTCAATAGGTGTCAGGGGAATCATCTCTCCCCCTATCTTGGCAAATCTTTTAAGTCTATCAGTAATATATAAAAATTCATTTTCAAATTTCCCAATATCACCGGTAATATAAAAACCGTCATGAAATGCCTGGCTGGTTAATTCTGGGGCCTTATAATATGCACTCATAACGTTGGGGCCTTTAATGAATATTAACCCCTCCTCGCCAGGTTTAAGTTCTTCATATGTTTCAGTATTCACTATTTTACATTGAACACCCGGCATGAGCCTTCCCACGCTTCCATGACAAAAGTCATGCGGATAATTCACAGTAATACAAGAACAACTTTCAGTAACCCCATAGGCTTCAAAGATAGTTACACCTAGTTTTTCATTGAATTTGTTTCTAACGCTTTCATTTAATTTTTCTGCTCCTGCAAATGCCAGACGAACACTCGAAACCTGCTCACGTTTCCACCTTTTCATAAACCCTCTATAAAGTGTACTAGTCCCTAAAAGCATTGTAACACGGTATTTGTGAACAATTTTACCAAGTCTTTCATAATCAGTCGGATTTGGGTGGAAAACAGATCCCATCCCCATTATCAGCGGCAACCAGAGACATACAACAAAACCAAAGACATGAAAAAACGGTAAGGTACCTAACACCTTGTCATCCGGATTTGGTTGAAAAACGGTACTGAAAGCCTGGATACTCATGAATATATTCTTGTTTGTCAGAGGAACACCCTTTGGGTGTGATTCAGAACCGGAAGTAAACAGTATTATGGCGATCTTATCAGGCGCATCAAACTTTTTAAATTTTTGAATTAAAGACTGGCTTGACTTCATCTTACAGGAAAAATAAGTCAACATTTTTTCCAGTTTTGATGTTTTCTCTTTTAGATCCTCAATAAACACCATCCTAGGGTCTTCAGTAATTTCCGCCTTTTGTATAAATACTCTTGAGGTAAATATTGTTTTTATATCACACGTCTTCATCGCCCACTCCTGCTCATCTTTACCTGCGATAAAATTCAGTCCAACAGGGGTTTTGCCTGACAATGACGTAGCAATAAATGCCAATGCTCCTCCCACAGAAGCAGGAAAAACCAGGGCTATATTTTCACCTTCAAAGTTGCGAACATGTTTGGACAAAAGAATACCGGCGGTAAGCGTCTGGCCGAATGTCAGGGACATACCGGTAGAGTC
Organism: Candidatus Scalindua sp.; assembly: GCA_021777035.1. GTDB lineage: Bacteria > Planctomycetota > Brocadiia > Brocadiales > Scalinduaceae > Scalindua. The sequence goes on from JAIQZR010000138.1 coordinate 29,916, forward strand.
TTCCTGTACAATTTTATTGAAATTCTTTTTTGCAGTCTTAATGAAGCTTTCTATAATCATATATATTAAAGTCCTCTGATTCAGTAACTGTTCACTCTACAACTTCATAGCCTTTTTCCATCCATGACTCTATTCCACCCAGCATATTAAAAACATACTTATGCCCCCTTGATGTAAGCAATTCACAAGCAACCTTACTTCTATTACCGTTATGGCAATATACCAAAACACTTTGCCCCATCTGGATTTCGTGCATTTTTTCTGTCAGAACCATAATCGGAATGAGAACGGCATTCTTGATATGAGATCTTGCAAATTCCTCACCCGTTCTTACGTCAAGGACAATATCCACCTTACTATTATTCTGTTCACTCATCATATATTTCGCTTCAGATACAGAAACATTATTAAATATTTCCCGGGCGAATGATTCGGACATAAAAGAACCAGATATCAAAACAACCAGATAGGCAATAACCATAACTATGAAATTCTTCTTCGGAAATATTTTCATGCAACCCTCATAAAAGATGTTGTTTCGCAAAATTAATATTAAGTTACGAGTAATGTTGATAACCCTTGTACTACTATTTCTTTTTCCTCCATGCGACCTTGTCTTTCTTATCTTCGATGATAATCCCCAGCGCGCTTAACCTATCTCTTACTTTATCCGCCAGTTCCCACTGTTTGGATGCCCGTAACTCATTTCTTGCTTCAATCAATGTCGTTATCAAATCATCCTGCATTTTATAAGCATCAGCTCCATCTGGGCCGTTTTGGACTATCTTTTCTGTAACGATACCCAGAACATTACCGCCATAAGTACTATAGAATAACTCAATTTCTGATAACACTCCCTCGCTAATCTCCTCATCCATACTAAGGAGGCTATTAACTTCCTTACTTAAATTAAAGAGAACAGCCAAAGCTTCTGCCGTATTAAAATCCTCATTCATTGCTTCTTCAAAGGCATTCTTGTAGCCATCTAGCTTAGTCTTCCATATTTCCAGCCCTTCAGTTCCGCTGGATGATTCCATACGTTCTCTTAAACTACGTATTGTGTTGTGCAGTCTCTCCAACCCAGTGTTGGCCGCATCTAACGCCTCATCACTATAGTTGATTGGACTACTGTAATGTGTATTGAGGACGAAGAAACGTATTGTCAAAGGTGAGAATTTTTTAAACGCATCCTTGAGTGTAACGAAATTTCCCAAAGATTTCCCCATCTTCTGTCCATCAACCGTTACCATATTGTTATGCATCCAATAACGTGCAAAAGGCCTTTCGTTAGCGGTCTCACTTTGCGCTATTTCACACTCGTGATGTGGAAACACATTTTCAATCCCTCCACCATGTATATCAAACGTCTCACCCAGATATTTCATGGACATGACTGAACACTCAAGATGCCATCCTGGAAACCCTACACCCCAGGGACTGTTCCATTTCATAATATGCTCAGATCCAGCCTTCTTCCATAGTGCAAAGTCTGCCGGATGTTTTTTCTCAGGATTTATCTCGATACGCGCCCCCGACTCCTGATCCTCCAGCTTTCGTCCTGAAAGCTTACCGTAGTCCTTCAATTTTGACACATTAAAATAAACAGACTGGTTTGACTCATAAGCAAATCCCTTATCGATTAGTGTGTTTACAAGATCTATTTGCTCAGGAATATGACCGGTTGCACGAGGTGAAATGTCGGCACGCAGATTATTCAATGCATCCATATCTTCATAATAGCTTCGCATATACAGTTCAACTAGTTCCATCGGTTCTACTTTCTCCAGCTTGGCCCTTTTTTCAATCTTGTCTTCCCCTGAATCTGCATTATCTGTTAAGTGCCCAACATCAGTAATGTTCTGCACATATCTCACCTTATAACCGAGGTATCTTAGATAGCGTACGATGATATCAAAACTGACATAACTTTTAGCATGCCCAATATGAGGATGATCGTAAACGGTAGGCCCACACACATAGATACCAACCCGTCCTTCTTCAATAGGAACAAATTTTTCTTTCTGTCTTGTTAATGTATTATAAATTTTTAATGTCATTGTTATTGTCTGTTATATAAGTGTTTATTGAAATAAAGAACGAATTAGCTCTCCCATCTGTAGAGAGAGCATGGTGAATGGGGGAACAACACATTCAGTTAAACAACAAGAATCTAAGATGGAACTCCTGTTTAATTAAGTTATGCAAAAAACTTATTCAGCAGATTTTTCTTTGGCGTTATAAGTTACTATCCTGTTTCGACCTGACTCTTTCGCCTGATAAAGAGCCTCATCAGCATGGATCAACAAACCATCTGCAGATTCTGAATCATTACTGAATGCGATACCAATACTGACAGTCATATGAAACTGTTTATATCCATGCTCAAACGGTTGTTTGGATACCATCTCCCTGAATCTTTCATATGCCGAATAAATCCCATCCTTGTTCGCATTAGGCAGTATGACTACAAACTCTTCTCCGCCATAACGACATGCAAGGTCATTCCTCCTGACATGTTTTTTGAGTAGCTTCCCTATATCCGACAACACCACATCGCCTGCGGGATGACCGTATGTGTCATTAATTTTTTTGAAGTAATCAAGATCCAACATGATAAGAGCCATCTCCGCCCCATAACGACTCGCTCTTTCAAACTCTGCACCCAATGCTTCCATAAAGTAGCGACGATTATATAATTTTGTTAATTCGTCAATAGTAGACATTTCTGCCATTTTTGCCTGAACCTTTTTTACATCTTTTCTAAGACGGGCCCTTTCCATGGTATGTATGTATGACTCTGGAAATGGACCCGAAATTGATCATGCTCTTTGGCAAATAGTCATAAGCACCAAGCTGTATCAACTGTGACGCAAGCATTTCATCGCCATTCGCAGTAACGACTATTACAGGAATGTCTATACCTTTATTATTAATATTTCTTAAATATTCAATACTTGTTCCGTCTTTTGAGATATGGTTCAAGAAAATCATATCAAACCGTTCCCGTTCTAACATGGTAAACGAATCTACAAAGCTTCCAGTCATCGACAAACTGACAAGAACCTGCTCTTTTAAAAAACCCTTAAGTTCTGCAAAAATATCAGCAGAATCATCCACCACAAGAATATTTACTTCTGTATTAAAGTCAATAGTAGCCGTACTATCGTAATTCAAAGGTATCGATTCAGAATAGTGTATAGTACTGATCTTTTTTGTTATGTCTGATATCTTTTGTCCGGACTCTCTCATTCGACTTATACATTTAATAGTATTCTCAGGATCACCATTATTATTTTCTATCAACTTTATATCTTCCAAGAAAGACGCCAGTGGTTGATTTAACTCTTGGGCCTTTGCTCCGGCCATCTGAAGTAACACCTTGAGACGCTCTTCCTCAATAAGCGTTTCCTGTTGCTCCAGAATTTTTTTGTTTGCCATCTTTAACTCGGAATTAGCCTTCTTCAGGGCATCTTTCTGTCCATACAGTTCAAGGAATATATTAACTTTACTCTGTAAAATATCAGGATCCAATGGTTTAAATAAATAATCCACGGCGCCTTTATCATATCCTTCAAATATGTATTTCCGCTCTTTGCTGATTGCCGTTACGAAGATAATAGGAATATGCTTTGTCTCCTCGTTTCCGCGCATTATTTCGGCAGTCTCAAATCCATCCATTTCCGGCATCTGAACATCAAGGAGAATAAGTGCAAAATCATATTCCAGGAGCAATGCAAGTGCGTTATTACCACTCGAAGCCTCTATAATATTCAATCCGGGTTTAACCAGAATCTTTCGAAGCGCCAGAAGATTAGCCGGTTTGTCGTCTACGATAAGAATGTTCATACTATCGGTCTCTCTGCTATTCATCGTATTAATAATTATAGTAACTATATATATTTACAATGCCAAACGCTTCATTATACTAATCTTATTCTTTGCTTTCAAGTTTTCTCAAGTAAATTCTCGTAGCGAATAACATCATTTTAATATATAAAAATGGTAGTATTCCCTAAAAAGATGCGTAATATCACAGAAAGCAAGGCTGAAACAGTAGTTTAAATTTTACCTTAAACACCGATTGTGGTAGCGGTAATCCCTTACGAATATCGCACAAACCTACCAAAATATTCAATTGGCAGGATTGTGTCACAAATCCAATTTCGCTTGACATAATGTGATTATCAAAATAGAATACTCCGTTCTTAATAAGAGAGTAATTTTTTTAGTATTTTACGTTAAATAAGGTACAAAATATAAGATGGGTATTTTTGGTAATAAATCGAAAATAAACATATACGATATTGACGAAGAGGCCCCGTGTATCGTTGCCTGTCCAATCCGACAGGATGCTCGGGACTATATACAATTGATCGCAAGAGGCAGGTTTTCTGATGCAATAAAGGTTGTCGCAGAAAGAAACGCATTACCGTCTGCGTGTGGACGCATATGCACCCATCCATGCGAGACTGAATGTCGTAGGAAAGATATAGATAAGCCTATCGCAATTGCATGGCTTAAACGTTTCCTTGCTGATGGTTTCTTCAACGAGACAACACATGGTAATGGCCAGCAGGCGGAAATCAAATATCCTGAAAAAATTGCAATAATTGGTGCCGGACCAGCAGGATTGGCCGCTGCAAAAGATCTATCACTTCTTGGATATCAATGTACTATTTTTGAAGCCCACTCCGGTCCCGGAGGTATGCTTCGAATGGGAGTACCAACATACCGTCTGCCAAGAGAGTTCATGGACAAAGACATAAATTTTATAACAGATCTTGGTGTGGAAATAAAATATAATACGACTGTAGGCGAGGATATCTCCTTCGACGAACTAAAAAATGATTTTGATATTACATTTTTAGCTGTGGGTTTACCCATCACAAGACGGCTACCTATTGAAGGAACTGATTTAGATGGGGTGCAGGACGCTATATCATTTCTTAAAAGCGCAAACTGCCATGACAATGCAAAGGTAGGAAATAATGTCCTTGTCATTGGTGGTGGAGCAGTTGCTATGGATTGTGCGAGAACGGCTTTAAGACTTGGACCGAAAGAGGTTAACATAGTATGCCTGGAGTCGCGAAATGAAATGCCAACGTCTGATTACGAAATTGAAGAAACGCTACAGGAAAAAGCAATACTTCACGCCTCATTAGGCCCAAAAAAAATTATAGGAGAAAATGGCAAGGTCACAGGGCTTGAGACGCTTAAGGTAAAATCAGTTTTTGACAGCCAGGGAAGATTTAATCCCTCATTTCACGAAGGTAGCACCTCTGTGATAAACGCAGACACGATCATCCTGGCAATAGGCCAGTCCTCAGACCTATCGTTTCTTGAAGGGCATGAAGAGATAGGGGTTACCAGAGGAGGTACAATAGCCGCAGATGCTGATACTTTGAGTACCGGCATGCCAGGTGTTTTTGCGGGTGGTGATGTGGTATTAGGCAGAGGAACGCTTACTATGGGCTTAGGGCATGGAAAGAAAGCCGCATTATCTATACACAATTATCTCAGAAAAACTTCCGAAACTGATCACAAATTTAGAGATGTTAAGCCTATTGATGAATTGTCAAAGACAGAAACAAGGGTAGACAAAATAAAGAAAGAGGAGAGGGATGAAATGCCAGCTCTTGATCCAAATATAAGAGTAGGAAATTTTGACGAAGTTGAACTCGGTTTTACAGAAGAGATTGCTGTACGTGAAGCAATGCGTTGTATGAACTGCGGTAACGGAGCTTCAGTCTCGTCAGAAACCTGCATTGCGTGTCTGACCTGTGTCAGAGTTTGTCCCTTTGAAATACCAAAAATAAATGATGATGAAAATTTTGCCCATATAAGTAGTGATTGCCAATCATGTGGAATGTGTGTTGTAGAATGTCCTGCAAAGGCAATATCGTTTAAAGGGCCATATGAGGATATGGGTAAAAATCAATTACAAGAGGCTTTTAAAGAAGCAAAAGCATCTGGGCCGTTAATAATAAACTTCTTTTGCAGTTATAATCTAGACTTAGCACTCTCCAAAGAAGAACTACCAAAAAACATCAGGCAGGTAAATTTGCTCAGTTTAGGAAAGTTAAGCCCAGGTTTAATACTCAATGCTTTTGAGAAGGGTGCCGATGGAGTGTTAATCACGTCATGTGACGACTCGTGTCACTTTGGTGATTCATGTAATACCTGGGCAGAACAGAGAGCCAACAATGCAATTGACTTTCTGACTTCAATTGGTATTGAGAAGGAAAGAATAAAACACCATATGCATTCTGACCGGAACGGAAACAGCTTTTCGCAAACAGCAGACCAACTGATTGAAGAGATAAAAAAACTTTAAAGAAAATGACTTTTTTATATTTATATTTCCTATAGATACTTTTATATCACTATGAGCGAAGAACACAACACAAACGATAGTACTCTTAAAGCGGGAAGTAATTTAGAGAAACTCCTCAGAAAAGGAGAGTTTGTTGTCACATCGGAACTGGGGCCACCCAGAGGGGCTAGCCGGGAATCAGTTGAAAAGAAGGCAGAGCTTTTAAAAGGTTACGCTGATGCGTTTAATTTAACCGATTGCCAAACAGCAATGGTACGTCTTTCCAGTATCGCAAGCGGAGCTATACTCCTTGACATGGGAATGGAACCCGTTGTGCAACTGACTTGTAGAGACAGAAACAGGATAGCAATGCAAAGCGATATCCTCGGTGCCGCTGCTTTGGGAATGAAGAACCTTCTGTGTTTAACAGGAGACCACCAATGCTTTGGTGACCATCCTGAAGCCAAAGGTGTTTTTGATATGGACTCTATCAATCAGCTGGACATGTTCAGGCAGATGAGGGACGAAAAAAAGTTTCAGTCCGGTGAAGAGTTGAAAACAGAAGAACCAAAGCTCTTCTTAGGAGCTGCGGAAAATCCTTTTGCAGACCCCTTCCAATATCGTGCAGCCCGCCTCGCAAAAAAGGTTAAGGCAGGAGCCGATTTTATTCAAACTCAAATTATCTATAATGTGGAAAAATTTGAACAGTGGATGAGTATGGTCAGGGACATGGGATTGCATAAGAAAGTATCTATTCTTGCAGGTGTTACACCAATTAGATCACTCGGCATGGCCAAGTACATGAAGAAAAACGTTCCCGGCATGGATGTACCTGATGAGTTAATAAAACGTCTGGAAGGAGCGGAAAAGAAAAAAGCGGAGGGTATCAATATCTGTCTTGAAGTAATTGAGAGAGTAAGGAAAATTGAAGGAGTATCAGGGGTTCACATCATGGCGGTAGAGTGGGAAGAAATAGTACCGGAAATAACAGACAGAGCAGGATTGCTCCCGAGACCAACACCATAAACCACTCTTTTTTTAATGATCTCACCTGATTTCAAAGTTAAGAATGACTGTAATATCTATTGTTCAGCAATAATTTTGTTCGCCCATATTTGGCGCACTATGTACACCAATTCTCTTTCCGGTAACCATAGCGACAAGAATCACCCTCAACCAACAACCTGTTCAGCTTCATAATAGACTTCTAAAAAACAGTAATCATAATTATTCCCGAAACCATAACAGATGCCCCCAACAACCTTTCTTTAATATTTGTTTCCTTGAAAAACATCACACCATAAATGACACCAAAAAGGATACTCAACCGTTTTACAGAAACCATATAAGCAACCTCGACAATGCTAATTGCTTTCATGTGTGTAATTATCATTATCGTTATTAGTATACCGATGAGGAGAAAAGGTACAGGCCTGGAAATCACCTTTGAAAAAAAGCCTTTGGTTCTGAAACTCATTGCCAGAAAGAAAAAAAATGATAACAGAAATGAGTAAACAACACTGAAAAAAATCGGGTCTGAATGTTGCACTGCTATCTTACCAACACAAGATCCTACGCTAAAGACAAAAGCCACAATAATCATCAATACGGAACCCTGTTCTTTTGCAATTGTTTTAAATGGCGCCAATAACCCTTGATTAATAGTGTGAACGTTTAACAGATAAGCTCCTATTACGACCAATACAATACCTATAAAACCAGACTTATCAGGCCTTTCTCCCAGAATAACATATGATGTACCAATCAAAAAAACAGGGGTTAATGACAGAAAAGGAAGTGTTAATGAAAGAGGTGATACCTTTATTGCCTTCATATACAAAGACAGTGCTATTATGTCGAGAGGAACAGCCACCAATATTGCTATATAGAATGTACTATCCAGATCAGGTTTATCTATGAATGGTATGATGCACACCATAAACGGGAGAGTGTATCCAGTTCTGACCCAGGCTACTACAGAAGGACTATTACTATCATCATCTAATACTTTCTTACACAATGCATCAGCAGTTGCCAGACTTAAGGCGCAAACAAATGCGTATACAAACCAATTCATTTATTTTTTATATTAAAAATTTCAGTATGCATGTTTATTTATAAGTCCCCTCCAAATAGTCAACCACATTATTTCAACATCAAACCTGAGACTCCAATTTTCTATGTAATACAGATCATATTCGATTCTCTTCTCTAACGAAGTATTTCCTCTCCATCCACTGATTTGTGCCCAACCTGTAATACCTGCCTTCATCTTATGTCTCAACATATATTTGGGAATCTTGTTTCTAAACTGTTGTATAAAGAACTCTCTCTCTGGTCTTGGGCCGACAATACTCATATCTCCTTTAAGCACATTAAAGAATTGTGGAAGTTCGTCCACGCTTGTCTTCCTTAAAAAAGCGCCAATTGGAGTTCTGCGAGAATCGCTCTTTGAAGTCCATACTGGACCTGTCTGTTTTTCTGCTTGAATTTCCATAGTCCTGAATTTCAGCATACTAAAAATTTTACCGTCAAGACCCATACGTTCCTGACTGTAGAAAACAGGCCCTTTTGATGTTGCCTTAACCAGGACGGAGATAATAAGCATTAAAGGAGATACTGCTAATAATAAAGCTATCGACATTACTACGTCTGCAACTCTTTTGAACACGAGGTTCCAGCCATATAGAGGAGTGTCTCTTAAACTGATTATAGGTATGCCTTCAAACTCACCAATACCTCCTCGTAATGTAGCAAGTTCTATCAAATCAGGAATTAACATGATTGAAATCATCTCGTCACCTATATCTTCAAGAATCCTCTTTAATCTCTCATGTGCACTTAAGGGAAGAGTTATTAATACCATGTCAATTTTTTGGTTAATTACAACACTTCTAATATTGCTACAAGTATCAAGCACCATAAAACCTTCCAGCTCATTACCAATCTCAGTTTTGTCATCGCTCAAAAAACCTCTAATTTTTATTCCAAGCTCCGGATGATGATGTATCTTGTCCGTAACATCTACCCCCAATTTACTTGTTCCTACGATTAGAGCATGTCTTAGATTATATCCTCTCTTTCTAATAAACCTTAAAAGTTCACGAAAACAGACCCTTTCAATACACAAAGTAACCACACAAATTATCCAAAAATACAGAAATGTAAGTCTTGAAAATTCGTATTTTCTCACGAAAAATGTCAGTGAAATCAAAATTAAGATAGCAACCGTGGTACCCTTTGCAATATCCATTACCTCTGCAATCTTAGAAGAAATCCTTCTTGGTCTGTACAGACCAAATGCCTTAAATACTATATACCAGAGTGGGAGCATGATAACGAGAAGTGTAAGATACGTAAGAAATGGTGGTATACCTTTGGATACAGGAATAACAGGAAAGTAGAAGCGCAAATAATAGGCTAACATCCAGGAGCAGGACAATGTTACCAGATCAAAAAGCAGAACCAGTGTTTCAAAAAATTTACTGTGTTTTTTCAACATGTGAATTAGTCACTTGAATGGGCCTACTTGAACTCATTAAATTCCTGTTCAATATAACACATAATTTTCTCTTTAAATATTGCCCGGTCAAAAGACTCGGCATTTTTTCTAATCATCTGCCAGTTAAATGAACTCTGTACCTTCTCAAAATGAGCAACTGCCTGTCCTAAAGATTCCGGAGTTTGCTCATAAAAAAACAAGCCTGTAGCATTGCCTGATACTCCAGTCTCATTTTTCATGTTTGGAGTTTTACTATCCAAAGGAATAATTGTTTCCAATGCGCCACCCTTTCCGAATGCAATTACCGGTTTCCCGCATGCCTGTGCTTCTAAAGGAACGATACCGAAGTCTTCAACGCCTGGAAATATTAATGCCTTACACCTTACATAGTGATCTCTCACCACCTCATCAGACTGCCATCCCATAAGTTTGATATTTTCGCCTGCCATCTTTTCCAATTTTTTCTCTTCCTGTCCTGAGCCGATTACTATAAGTGGCAGCCCTATTGAATTGAAAGCGTTAACAGCAATATCTACACGTTTATTGGGTGCAAGAGGTGAAACCATAAGATAAAAATCATCATGAGACAACCCCGGCTTAAAATAAGAACAATCAACCGGAGGATAAATCAAATCAGATTCCCTGCCATAGTTTTTTTTTATCCTTTCAGCAATATATCCGGAAATTGCTACAAACTTATCCACACGTTTGCTACTTTTCACGTCCCATTTACGCAAATAATTTAAAACAAGAGAAGTGGCTAGCCTGGTAGTCATGCCCGCTCTCTCCTTTCCGAAATATAAATTGTACAAATCCCAAATATATCTCATTGGGGTAAAGCAATAGCATATGTGTAATGTATCAGTACTTGTAACCACACCTTTAGCAACACAATGGCTGCTAGACAAGACAATGTCATATCCTCGCAGATCAAAACGCTCGATAGCAGTGGGAAATATTGGCAAGAGATGTCGGTATTTCTTTTTTATGAGAGGTAGTCTCTGGATGAAGGAGGTTCGGATATCCATCCCTTCTATAGTATCGGAAAGGCTTCCCTTATTATGCAAAAGAGTATATATATGAGCATTTGGAAAGAGTTCGCAGAAAACTTCAAGAACCTTCTCCCCTCCTCGCATACCTGTAAGCCAATCGTGAACAAGTGCAACTTTCATTTCTTGTTATACCTTAGAAATTAATAAACCTTTTTGAGATAAACGTTGCTGAAACAATTCATGCCGCAAAAAGGCACAAAAGACGCAAAGTTAATTACAATTCGATAGAACATACTTTTTGACTTCCAGCTTTGACGCTCCAAAATTTATCAGTAATCCATGCTCTACCCTCGAAGCACGAAGATAACCAAGCAGTTGGGCTGTATGATCACCAATAATTGTTTTACAAGCTTTTAACTCTACAACCAAACAGTTTTCTACATACAAATCAGCAATAAAATCTCCTAAAATCGTCCCATCTTCGTCTACGACCTGGAGAGGATACTGTTGTTCAACCTTTAATCCCGCTTTTCTCAGACGGTGCGTCAACCCGTTTTCATAAACTCTCTCCAGATGGCCATGACGAAGATATTGGTGCAGAGAAAAGCTGATTTCCCTGATTAGATCACACAATCGAAATATTCCTTCCTGGTCTTTCACCATTTTTCTTGTGCCTTTTGCGCCTTTTGTGGCAAATCTTTTTCTAGAATATAATTACGATTCTTACAATATGCTCTTATCTTTTCTGTACAATCTAAAAGATAAGGAGTTAATTCTAATACCTTTAAGCACTTTAGATACCTGCTATTGAATAAATCTGAAAATTTACTGCTGCTTATTGCCATTAGAATCCCTTTGTATCTTTTGTAACCAATCTTCTTTATGCGAGCGAAAGATATAATTCCCTTGTTTCATTCAACATTCGTCTCTGATCAAAACGTTTTTCAACACTATTACGAGCATTTATTGACAGACGATCATATAATGTTTGATCATTTTTTAATGCCTCAATGCCTTTCACCAATAAAACAGGTTTACTTAATGGAAACAGTAAACCTGTTTTATTGTCATCGACGACATCAATGTTTCCGTAAACATTACTAGCGACAACAGGTTTACCATATTTCATTGCTTCTACCGTTGAGAGGCCAAAAGCCTCTCCGAGTGATACATTCAAAAAGAGGTTTATCAGGGTGAAAAAAGCCTGAATATCATGAACAAAACCCAATAGCAAAACTTTATCTTCTAAATTGTACTTTTCAACTGCCCGCTCGATCTTGCCACGTTCTTCCCCATCCCCTCCAATGACAAGAAATACATCACCATGACTTTTCAAATAATCAGAAAGAACCCGTATTGCAAAAGGAATATTTTTGATTCGGTCAAACCGAGACAACATACCTATGACAAAACTATTACCAGGAATTCTTTTATCAAATAATTCAGACTCTTTAGGCATCGCTCTTTCCGAGCACATTTTATTATTAATATTTATACCATTTTCAATTAAAACACTTTGTGAACTGTTGGCAAGTCCGTTTTCTACAGCAAGTTCCTGTTCAGATTTAGACACGAATACAAACTTATCTGTTAACGCTTTTAAACGTCGTTCAACAACAAGCGAAAAACTATATTTCCTGATATGTATACCGTGAAAATTATGCAACACTTTCAGTCTTCTATTAAACAGTTTTAATAACCTTGCGTAAATGCCTGCACCTCTACCATGTGAGTGAACAACATGTATGCCATTCATATTTGTCCAATTCAACAGTTTGAAAAAAGTCAATATGTTAAACTTTCTACAAGGTAATTCGAAAATCTGAACTCCTTCTTCTACTATTTTATTGAAATATGGCTGCTGATCAGGACAGGCACAGTAAAAATTAAAAGAATTCTTAAGATTAATTACAATCTTAAAAAGTTGTTCCGGCCCCCCGCCAATATCACTTCTGGAGCTGATTTCCAGAATATTCAATCTGTTTCCCTGAGCAATATCATTTGTTTCCGCTAATAACAACTTATTCCCCGTTTTTCCATACGTTTTCCGGTTTTCTAGCTACAAAAAAGTAATTCTGACATATGGATATAAAAGGATAGGCGAGGAGTTTATCAAGAATGTCCCAGGTCAGTGCCAGAGCTTTGGATCGTCTCATGCACGTCGGTGCATGCTGCCAGCCATTACGTGGTAGGAACCCGTAGCGTTTTGTCTCCAACAGCTTAAGATCCATGCTTTCACACAAAGTGTTTATGTCCTTTCCCGTGTATCTGAAAGGATGATGATGCTTATCCGGAATATGTTTAGACAGCTTATCAATAAGGCTGTAACGATTTGGAAGATGATAGCAGATAAACACTCCACCAGGCTTCAGTATACGGGTAATCTCTCTTAAACTCTCCTTATCATCTCCACCAGTCTCTCTAACATGTTCAAGAACACCAACAGACGCAACCGCCTCGAAGGAGTTGTCCGCAAAAGGCAGTTGGATGGGTTCCTTAATGTTTCCTGGCACGAAGTGGTATGGAGCGTCTGCGAGATTCACCCCATTAGGAAAGCCATCCTCCAGCGAAAAACCAAAAGCTTTGTATCCCGCACGAACGAGAAAGTATGAAAAGTGTCCCTTACCAACACCCCAGTCCAGTACCTTTACCCCCAGCGGTACATACTTGTGGAACAGTTTATACAAAGACCGATATTGGTAGAGACCTGCTAAACTTTGAAGATGTTCAAGTCCTTCTTCCACATTTTTTTCAGTCAAGGCTAAAAGTTCCTTAAGAATGGAAGAGTCATCCTGGAATTGAAGATAATTCATATATTCTCCTATAACTTCAAAATTAGATACTCATTGGTAGATCTGATTACTTCATACTTGTTTTTTAAATAATTCATCACACTGCTGTCAATCACGTTCTGCGTGGTAGTAACAAAATAAGCTGCGCCCTGCTGCCTAAAAGATTCCACTCTCTCGACAGTACAATTTGTCACGCCCATTGACCAGCCTCTTCTATTGGAATAGTATAGGATTTCCGGCCCGCCCCACACACAGCCTATTATAAGGTCTTTTTTATCTGTTGTTTCATCCACTATCTTGCCAACGATTTGAATTGGGTAATCCTTTTCAAGCCTTTTAGTATTATATCTTCCGGTTATTTTATGGTAACTGATAAAAGGAAGCACTACTACCATGATTGTAAACAGAACTTGTAATACAATTTTATTTATGCCCTTTATCTTATATTCATTAATAAGTTTAAGTGAATTGGTAATAGCATACCCGATTAATACCGATGCCGGAACGATAATTGGTATTGTATAGTAGGTGTGCCATACAACTTCATTAGCAGCTAAAAAGAAGTATACAATTATCGCCAGTAACCAATAATTAATATACCTCAACTCCTTCTTCCTGATTGTGAAGATTATACCTAAGACGAAAAAAACGCCTCCAACATATATCAAATCTTTTTCAAATACTTCAGAGTAAAATACCTTTCTATAGAAAGAGGGATCAAATATGTGGTGTAGTGTACCATTTAGCACATAATACCTGAAACTTAAGGAGTTCATTGCCAGTCCACCTTCTATTGTTTTTATATAATCGGAATGTCTGTACCACAGAAATGTAAGTGAGAGGCTCAGAACTGCAAATAGCCATAACTTCCATTGTATTAGAAAACTAAGTCTGTGTTTTTTCAGACAGAGGTATAACAATGGCAAACCCAGACAAATCGTGGGAAGTTTTGTTAAAAACGCAAGTGTTGCACATAATGTCATCAGGGTAAACCGCCACCAGTTTTCCTTATCTATCCACTCAGAAAAGAAGTAAAGCATAGTGACAGAAAAAAAGAGCATGGCCGATTCAGGCTGAAATGACCGGGAATAGAAAAATATGTAAGGGTTAAATGTATAAAAGAGCAGTGTTATCAACGCTGATGTACCGCCAGTATATTTCCTTGCCAATTTGTATAAAAAATACGCACTTCCAGAGAAAGCCACTATTGACACCAATCTACCCAGAAACTCATGAAAACCAAATAATTTATATAATATGGCAACTACAAATGGATACAAATTAAACTCTGTCCCCCCGATGTAACCCTCTGAGTTGCCACCATATAATACCTGTGGATAGAATATATTCATATCATTGTAATAAAAATTACGTGCGATAGAAGCGGTTATACACTGCCTCCATCCTGCCACTTCAAGCAATGGCTGCTTTATATTGATCAGTCTTGTCAGGAAACCTGAGATCATGATCAACGTTACGTATATAGTATTTTTATTTAACATAATATCCAGGGTGGCGTTTCGCTTACCCAGAAAAGGTTTTATTTATATATGGTGTCATAATCCTGACCTCCATAGAAAAGATTAATGATGGTAACTGTTTATTCTGTCTCGTTAACTTCAAAGGCGGCTACGGCACTCTTATCAATCAAAATAATTCTAACATTTTTACGCAAATCATCGCGTTTTTTGTCCTCACGCTGTTGATGTAAATGTTCAATTTGTTTAAAATCTCGATCTAGCGGCACGGGTTTACCGCTATGTGATGAACGTTCCGAACGATCACGAATAAGCAAAAGCCGTGCTTGATACTCATCTTCTTGTTTTTACCATACACGCACGGCTTCCCGGATAACCTCACTTGTAGAACCATACGAACCAGATTTAAAAGAGGAATTCCTAAACATCGAGTTAGATAGCTACGTAGAAAACCGATTCTCGCAAATACAAATATTCTGGCATTCTCAATATATTTCCATTTCTATCTTATTTTTACTAAATTTCAACTGGTCATAAAATTCACCCATGATGCGATCAAACATATCTTTTGTCTGCTCTGGCAGATAATCATGCACTATACGATTCCGCACATCTCTCATGTCCATCCAAACAGGTGTATTTGCAACCAGACCTGATTTTTCCATTACATTTATCAAATCTCTATATGTTAATGCTTGAACAATGGACTTATATGAATCATATGTTTTAAAATATTTTGCGAACATCTCTACACATCTTATAAATCTACCTGTTAAAGCATCATATGGCTCTAACTCTTCGAAAGAGTATGTATAGTTTAATTTATATTTTTCTATTTTAGATAAAGACGCCTCCACAAGTGCAAAAGCATTATCTATTTTGGCTTTCGATTCACTCAACAATATTTCAAAATTTCTATTATTCATCATTTTAATCTTATCATTTCAAGCGTATTTACAAATGCTTTTTGTTCTTTTGTCATATTGTTTTTATCAAACACAACGACATCAAGTTTGCTATCAATCTCCATAACAAATTTCCTTGAAACTTCTTGAGATAATTTCAAAGAGTTTTTTTCTGAATATATCAATATATCTATATCTCCACCTTTTTTATTATTATAAACTCTACTCCCAAAGAGATATACTTCATCATCTATATCCTCTAATGCTTTATCTAGTGCTAATTTTTCATCTGGATACAGTCTCATGATTTTTTATCACTCTGGCATCTATCAGTAGTAAGAAAACAATAAAAACTTTGCATGCCCATCGGGTAGATTTTTTATTTCAAAATTTCGATGAGGTAGCTTAAAAACCGGTACACCCTCATCTATTATTTTATTGTAGTAAGATCCCTGATCCGGACATGCACAGTAAAATTCAAAGGCATTCTTCAGGTTGGCAGCAATTTTGAAAAGTTACTCCAGCCCGCCACCAGTATCACTTCTACAACTAATTTCCAGAATTTTCAGTTTGTTTTCCACACGAATATTTTTGTTGTTAATTCTAACCATCTTTCATAAACGAGCGGCAATTTCTTGGATACTTCATAACCAAAAAAAGTTGAGATGTATATCAGAAATGGCATCACGCCAAAACCATACCTACGGTAATATTTTAAGGTTATTTCTCGCGCATTTTTTATTTTATTATTTTGTATATTAGACACTGCAAGTTTACAGTAAGGTTTCGACATAATAGACCTCAATTCATTATTAATGAACTTAGACGGCAATCTGAATTTCTCTTTCAAGTTAGAATAGATACTCACAAAATTAGTTTCTGCATATTCAAATTCTTCCTGATTTAAATCAGGAGTATGATAGAACAACTTGCATATCCCTACCGCGTCTTCGTATACCAGTTTAAGATTCGTGAATGCGTTAATATTTCTGAATATTGTTTCAGATTTTTCTTTGAGAGCGCCCTTATCTGCTTCCACAAATCCTGCAGAATCTGCATGCACTCTGCATGACATCAGAACATCCGGAATATTTGTTATCGAATAGTTATGTCTGATCAAAGACGACCAGAGTTCATAGTCCTGTGTTATCTTAAATGATTCATCATATCCTCCATGCTCCAAAATCATGTTTTTGTTCATAAGGGCGCTAACATGATTCATTGGGGAGTTATAGAAAATCTGAAATATTATTTCATGAAAACTAGCTGGCACTCTCCGTATATTTTTTCTTTTATCTACACCGTCAATAATGATAACACCAGGGCTGACTGCAGCGTATTTAGAATGCTCTCTGATATAGCTTACTAATTTCTCTAACCATTCGGGCAGTGCCGCGTCATCAGCGTCTATTCTGGCTATATATTTGCCCTTCGCAAGCTTAAGACCAATATTCAGAGACTTAGTCTGCCCCATGTTTTCTTCGTTATCATGGATAACTATCCTCTTATCATTAAATAGTTCAATAATCCTGGTTGAATCATCTGTGCTGCAATCATTTATTATTAGAAACTCGAACTCTTCGAACGTCTGGTTTATAACACTCCTAACTGAAGCATCAAGATATTCTGCGCCATTATACACTGTCATTAATACTGTTACGAAAGGGGTTGTTGCCATCTGTTTTTGCAAAAATACAAGTGGTGATGGAGATTAGATTTTTCGTCTTATCCAAAGACTTGTTATTCGATGCCTTTCATGTTCAAAAAAGGGGAACACCTCCTTTATCATGGAACCATTATTAAGGTGTTGATATCTTGAAGCCCAAATAATTTCGAAATCACTGTTAAATTGCAAAAATGCCTGCAGTAGATATTGCTCAGACCAGAACCATCTATTCCCCTTTACCCATTCTTTCCAATATTCACCAGGAAGCAATATATCATGAAAATGAATTAAACATCCCTTTTTCAGACGTGGAATGATCTCAAGTATCTCATAATTAACATCACCGCCAATCTTCACTACATGAGAGGAATCTATAAACAACAAATCACAGTCTTCAAATTCACTCAACGCAACTGACTGTACCTTGTTCTCAATAAGTCTAGTGAAACCCGGAAATCCTTTTCTCAACTCTTGGCCAGGAAAGGGTTCGATAGCCACCAACTCACAACGCCCAGCCTCCGCTTCATTCATAATACATGCACGTGCCGCAAATTTAGTCGAATTACCACTACCTATTTCTACAATCTTCTGTGGTTTTTGATGTCTGATCATAGCGTGATAAATTGCAGCATCAACCAGAGAAAGCCCCTCGTTTCTCTCGAATTCGACTTCAGTCGCATATTTAGGAAAAATGCTCTTTAAATAATGGCCCTGTTCTTTAACATTCCAGTCCACTCCAATACAATCTGACTCTCTCCGGAATATTTCATCAGTCAAATCTTTGGTTGAAGGAACTGGAGAGTCGAATTTATCAGGCACGATATGTACACCAAATTTTTCCCACAGTCCAAATCCGCTTATTGCTATTTTCCCTATAATTTTTTTAAGTATGTCCTGTATTTTCATTTTTTAAGTAATAAACTCTGAAAGCCTGTTATCGGTCACTTTTTTAAGGTATTTTTCTATATATGACTTTGCTTCATTATATTGATCCAGATAACTCTGTTCAGGTATATTATATATCTGTGAAAGAATGTCCTGAAGTTCTTCTACATTTTCCACGGTCCATTTAAGATGGCTACAATCAAACAGAGGATCAACAGTAACGATATCATCAAGGCCCACATGTACTACTGGTATCCCCATCATTAATGCTTCCATTGCCACTGTACTGCCCCAGTATATAAGAATATCAACCCCAGACAACTCATCCTTAAGAGACTTTTGGTTTGAGACAGAAAAGTTTGCATGACAATTAATATCGAAACACAAATCGTCTTTGATCTTATCAAACGGACGGGCCGGATGTGTTCTAATAATTACCTGAAAATCATTTGTGCCAGACAAGGCATTAAACACAAAATTGACAAGCCTATAACATTCATAAACACCTTCCAGGGCAACCAGAATTTTATAACTTCTTGTGAAATCCTTTCTCTTTAGTTCGTATATATATTCATGCCTTAATGCACAAGAAGACTTTATTCTATTCTTTGGATAACTGCCGTATTTTTCCAACATACTCCTGGTTATATCTCCGGTTGTAACTACTTTATCTGGCATTGGCATAAACGGCATTTCATCTTTACTACCATACATGTTTGCAGACGCCCTTGATATTACGGCATGTTGATAGCCCATGATCTTTGTAGACGGGGAATACTCCCTTAGAGAGAGAATACAAATTTTCTCCCAGGGATTATTTTCATATGTAGTCGTAAACGTATGAATACTACATTGTGCTAACATGTTTTTAATGATATATCGCTGTAGTAATTCGGTCCTTATGTAAAGTGTTTCCCGGTAATTTGTATCAAGTTCATCTTGAACAATAGTTGTTACATCAAGATCATATAATTCTATCTTTTCTCTTAATTTTATCCTGTTAAAACAGACTTCTACAGCAACTTTAACGACATCTGACATTTTTAGAAAATATTCCTGTGGTATAATCGGGTAATTCTCTTCACATTTTGAGAGCTTCTTTAAAACTCTTCTATAATTATTAACAATTCCCGCCAGGATAACAACTCGTTCTCCCTTGCCTATTAGAAACTCAGGTAGCCTGCCAAAAAAAGAATCTGAGTATTTGCCATCTCTACCTATTGAGGACTCATAAACCCATGTTCTCAAGACGTATAATTTTTCTTTTTTACAATCGTCCTGAAAACGATTCTTTAATAAGCCCTTTACCATAATAATCTTGATCCAGCTTTTTAGTATAAATTTAACAATTTCCTGAAAGTGTACAACCTCTTTTTTAATGCTAAGTAAATAATCAGTAATAGTAGAATCTAAACTCTTTAATTTTATTGAATTGTCAATACCGTATTGTCTTAAGGCATGAATGATTGATTGTGGAGGGGAAATTAATAAAATATTTTTAGAGGGGTTTTTTGCAATCTCATTGCATATCGTATAATAATCCAAGAGAGTTGGTAATAATTTAGACATGAACCGATTCTTAGATGCCGTAAAACTCGCCCACCAATATACAGAATTCAACTTTGATCCAATACTGCCAATTAAATTTATATACGTCTGGAAAAATTTCTCTCTAAACGCCTCCTGATAATTGGGGGTTTTTACCTCTTCGAATGGACTTTCTTTCAACAGTTCAACAATCTTAGCGTCTTTCACTCCATAATAAATATAGTCATATCTCTTACCTGATTTTTTTATAAATCTTCTGAGCCTTACCTCACAACTAGAAGCAACAACTACCATATCAAATTCTTTAAAAGTCTATTGTAAACAGCGTAACACAGCATACACACAATAGTAAAAATTAACGCAGAAAATCATTTGCGCAAAAGGCACTCAATCTATTTATGACTTGCCAATTAATTTTTTAATTGACGATTTTATATCAGGCGCCAAAAACAATACGGCCACAAGTTTTAGTCCATTTCTAATAAGGCCACTCAGAGCCATAGCGTATTTCCTATAATAAAGACCATACATAAAATCCATTTTTAACATTGTAATCTTCACCATGTGTTCGAGTATTTTCAGTTGGTGTCCACAAAGGTTATACTTATAGCCAACAACACCTGTCTGATTCTTAAGATACTCTTCGGTATCTGAAACTATTTTATGATCAACCATATATTGATATAATTCCGTTCCTGGATATCCTGTCGCGTAAGAAAAAGAGACATTCTTTGAATTAATTATTCCCTTCCCTGCCAATTTAACCAGAAAGGCTGAGGACTCTCTTAAAGTAGACAAATCCTCTCCTGGCATCCCAAGTACCATATTTATGTGAACAAAAAGACCTTCCTCAACACCCGCCTTGACAGCTTCATAATTTTGGGAAACAGTAGTCCTTTTTTTCATAATATCGAGCATTTTCTGACTACCACTTTCAACACCATAACTGAGTCTTATAAATCCACCTTTTTTCATATTTCTTAACAATTCCCTTGTTATGAAGTTTGGTTTTCCACCGCTGGTAAAAATACGTATACCCAGCTTCTGAGAAGCGAGCTCAACAGATAGATCTGACAACCATCGTCTATCAACCATTATCAGATCATCCCAAGTTTGCAACACACTGATATTATACTTCTCTTTTAGATGCTTAAGATAATCAACTAGATACTCTATCGAATGCTTTCTGTGTATACTGTTAACATGATAGCAAAAAGTACATTTATATGGACACCCGCGAGTCATAACTATTGGTAGCACTCTATCTTCACTTGACAATCTCAATTCAGAGGGTAAAGTCCCATTAATCCATTCTCTCTGAATATCCATATAATCATCCAAGTTATCTAGAATATCCCAATCCGGATAATCAATATAATCAAGATTTCTTGGAAGATCAGGCTTGTGGGTAGAAATAAATTCACCATTTGAACGCACATATAACCCATGAATATTCTCTAATTCCTCCTTATCAGGATATACATCCAGAAATCTCTGAATTACCGTCTCTCCATCAGATTCAACAAGGAAATCAACGTCTGTTTTTTCCTGCCATAAATCTTTCAGTGACATACTCATGCCGCCTCCAATGATAACGGGAATCTTCGGATCTTTTTCTTTTACTGCTTTGACAACTCTTTTAGTAAAATGGTAACCACTGGCAATAGCCCCTACGCCTAATAAGTCAAAGTCTTCTTCTACAATCCTATCAATCATCTCGCATTCAAAAGCATATTTTGATTTAAGTTGATCAGTATTTTTATTTTTAAAGTACAAATAATGTACATCTATTATTTTTGCGTTATGGCCAGCTCTTTTTACAGCATGTGCAATATAAACTAAATGCATAGGCGGAGTAACATGGGTATCCATACCTGTTCTTGTAGGATTTATCAGTAAAACATTCACAGAATTGATCTCCTCATAAAATAAACAACTTACAGATTAATATTATATACCACTTTTTAGAATATCTAGCTTAGCGTGAAATACAACTCTTTCATAAATCTGTAGTTTAATGCATCCCTTCTTAAGCATATTATATTTCCTATATACCGACTCAAACGTGTCCCGCATTTGATTGGAGTGGTTACACATTGCGTAAAACAATCAAACCCGAATTCATCAAGAATCTGTATCACTCTGTCAATAGTATCATCAAGCACCTCAACAACTATCAAGTCGACCAGCCCCTGACGGAAAGCACTTCTGCCAGATTCAAGGACTAATACCTCAGCCCCTTCCACATCAATTTTAACAACACATTTAGAATTTACAATATCATCAATCTTTATACTATCAATCTCAATTTCCGGTGAAAATGATGCGTTGTTTTCCTGGTACTGACTGGCATCAAGATATACATCCCCTGTACGATAAAAAGCTCTTTTGATCGCAGAACCTCCACCATCATGAATCGGATTAGGATAAAACTTAATTTTCTCGTTTCTAGAATTAGAAACTACCGCATTATGTTTCTCCACATTGCAAATAGAATTTAATGCGATATTTCTATTTAAAGACATAAAATTCTCTTTTAACGGCTCCACAGCAATAATCTTCTTTGTTGGAAACGCCTGGGCAATCGTCACTGTGAACACTCCTATGTTCGCACCAATGTCAGCAAACATTTCTGCACTTGCCATCACACTGGCAATTAATTCCATACATTCAAGCTCATACTTACCTTTGAGTCTGAAATACCACTGTTGATTATTCTGACAAAGATCAACTCGTAATTTAATATTAAATTCCGGATTTACAGGATTTCTATATTTT
Organism: Candidatus Scalindua sp.; assembly: GCA_021777035.1. GTDB lineage: Bacteria > Planctomycetota > Brocadiia > Brocadiales > Scalinduaceae > Scalindua. Next base: position 52,775 of record JAIQZR010000138.1, read on the forward strand.
ATGGTTACCAATAACGACTTAAACATGAACCTGAAAGTCATCATTATGTAATAATGAGACTTTGTTACTGCCCCAAAGGTTCTGCCCATAATTTTTTCAATAATCCGCCACGCATAATAAACGAACCATATAACGGAATGTCCTAATAAAATTTTTAAGAAATTCCCCAACCATCCAATTGTTTTCATATTATTAGTTTTAATACTTTTTTTATGTTTTCTTAGTGATCTCTGCCTGTCTGCGTGCGACGCACAGGTAGGCGGCTTCCCGCCCGGCCACGCCGTTCGTACGGGCGCGTGAGAAGCATAAAGGAAAACATAAGCACGAATTATAATCCCACTTTAACCAGATCCTGCAATCTAAGCATGCCAACAACAATCTTTCCACTATTTATGATAGGCAGTATTGTTATTGCTTTTTTTCTTTCCTGCATAATCTTTAACGCAGAGAATGCCTTTTCATCCTCATAAATAGAAATTGGTTTACTATTCATAATTTCCGCAATTGTCATTGAAAAGATATTTTCCTCTTCCTCAAGATGTTTTCTAATATCATAGTCTGTTACAATCCCCAAAAGCTTCCCATTATCACCAACAACAGACACTGCACCAGATTGTTTTTCTGACATTTTAAGTATACAATCCTTCACTCTGGCAGATATATTAATTAAGGGGTTATCATCCCCCTTTAACATGACATCAGCAACGGTCATAATTAACCTTTTCCCAAGCTGTCCGCCGGGATGAAGCCTTGCATAGTCCGTCAATGTAAACCCTCTTAGCTTCATTAAAGTCACTGCGATAGCATCCCCTAATACCATAACAACAGTTGAGCTTGTAGTAGGAGCCATATTAAAAGGGCACGCCTCTTCAAGATTGCCGATATCAACAATTATGTCTGAATATCTTGCTAAAGTAGAACTGGTTTCCCCCATTATCCCTATTATTTTAGCACCAACATCCTTTACCGAAGGAAGAATTCCATTGAGTTCTGAGCTTTCACCACTTTTCCCAATAGCAATAACAACATCTTCTGCAACGATAATACCCAAATCCCCGTGCATTCCTTCAGCAGGGTGCATAAACATCGCCGGCGTGCCAACACTTGACATAGTAGCCGCTATTTTCTTGGCAACTAAGCCGGATTTCCCCATACCCGTTAGCACAACTTTTCCCTTACAGTTGAAAATAGTTTCCACTGCATTCTTAACCGAT
>JAIQZR010000139.1 GCA_021777035.1 Candidatus Scalindua sp.
TCATCGTGGGTTTAAAGTGGACCTCCCGCAGGCGACAACGGCTGAGATAGATAAGGAAGACTACGCCTCAATTACCGTAGATAAGGAGAACAGGATACTTCTTAATAAGGAAGAAGTCCTTATCGAAAACCTTTCTGAAGAGATAAGAACAGAGATTAAGGAGGGTGTTAAGATTTTTATTAATGGTGATAAAGAAGCTGACCTCGGAGTCGTAATAAACGTACTTGATACATTAAGAAGAGACAATATCAAGGAAGTGTACTTTGAGACGGAACCCGTTGAACATAAAACTATTGAGGTATTGGAGAATTGACATAACTGATGGATTATCATTACTAAATCTCTAAATCCCTTAATTCTTGCCTGTCCGCCAGTTTGTTAGGCGGGAATTCCTCAATCTTCTAATTTAAATATGTATAACAAAAATTTAATAATAGCCGGATCAATAGCCTTATCACTACACGCAGCTTTAATAGTGATATCTCCAAATGTTACTTCTGAACCAAAAGTGATATTCAGAAAGGGTGAATCCAGTCTTAAGATGAACCTCATACCGTCAGTAGCATCAACTGCTTCCATAAAATCCTTTGATAATATAAAGGAGGAGGTTCAGAAGGTAGAAGAAAAGAAAATTGAAAATCCTGAACCGGTAAAGAAACCGGAAGTTCCAAAAAAAGAGCAGATTAAGGTTGAAGAAAAAATAGTACAGGAAATAATAAAAATAGCAGAACAGGAAAATCAGGAAATAACTCATAGTGCTGAATATTTTAAGACCGGAAAAGATGAAGTCGATATTAAAAAGTTACAAATACAAGAAAGAAAAGCAGCCACTCAAGATTCCAAAGAGATAATAGCAGACGTTAAGGTAAAAGGTGTGACAACGGGTGCTATTATCAAAAACGTTTTTAAACCTTCTTACCCTTCCAGTTGCAAACGGCAGGGTCATGAAGGGACAACGGTATTGGAAGTAACAATCCTCAGTAAAGGTAAGTGTGGTAGCATAGAGATAATAAAATCTGCAGGTTGTGAATCGCTTGATAAAGCGGCCATTAAAGCTTTAAAGAGAGCGAAATATATCTCTGCTAAACGGTTAGGTGTCCCTTTTACCACCACAAAGAAGATTGCATTTAATTTTAGACTGGAAGATTACCAATAGAAGAATTCAGGTAGAATTCATGAATAATCGGGTTTTGCCTGGCAACCTGTATGCAATTAATATAGCGGTGAATAAGTACAAGTAGATATTTTTTTTGACAATAGTGCTACGAAAGTTATAATAGTGACATTAAATACTGGTACTTAAGAGAAGTTATTACCATACTGCGAAAAGAGTGATCTGTAAAAATTAAGATTTCTACTTTTAACTGCCTGTCTTGCAGAGACACTGATGAGTAAAATAAGAAATTATATTTTTTTTGTCATTTAGTGGCACGAAATTAATAAAAGTGCCATTGGTTTATTGAGATTTTCAAGGAGATTACAATAATGCAGAAAAGAAAAATTATAATAAGCATTGTGCTGTTTTTTTTGTATTTTTTTGTAGTATGTTTGCCGATACATGCTCATCATGGTGGAGTATCGACAGCATTTGGTCCCGGTGCTCCTATCGAAACGGCCTCTCCAATGACTTTAGGTAAACGAACATTTCTGTTATATGAGCGGATGGAATATGTGCCATTCAGAAACAGGAATAGTGCCGAACCTGAAAATATTGATACTTTTACGTTTTTTAATACTCTGGCAGGTTTTGGCCTTTCTGACGCGCTATCATTATATTTGGCAATGCCGGCGGCTATAAAGGAACAGGACAGCCTGGGGAAATCCAGAGGAATTGGCGACCTTGAATTCATGGCACAATATGGTTTTAAATACGGAGAAAGAGACGGCATTAGAGGTTTTTATCAGAATGGACAGGAAGATACACAAGGGACTCGTTATACTATGGATGACCTGAAGATGTCGTTGACAGGAAGCATTTCAGTGCCGACAGGTACAACTTCAAATCGTGACGATTTTGGTAATAAATTTGATATGGGTATGCAACCGGGATTTGGAGAACCATCGTACTCTATAGGCTTTTCAGCATCCCGGCTTATATTTTCTCATTTTACTTTAACGTCAGATACCTCGTTCAGGACGTTTTCAAAACATAATGATAGCAAAGCTGGCAATGAAGTTCGTTTTAATTTGGCTGGAGGATATGAGGTCTTTGAGAGGCAAGACGGTTTTCTTTCCAGACTGGATATTATTGCAGAGGCAAACTCTTTGCATCTTACAAAAGATCAGGGAGAAGATGGAGAAACCGATCATGACAGTGGTGGTACCATTCTCTATCTTTCTCCTGGTTTGAGGGCGTCGTTTGGCAATCATATCAGCATCGGGGCCTTAATGAAAATTCCAGCATGGCAGGACTTGAATAACGAACACGACCAGCAAGGCTCTGAGGGGCTTGAAGATTACAGGGCGATAATAACTTTGACGGTATCTTTTTAACTGAATGAAATTCCGGATTAATTTGAAGGAAGAGAATTGGATTCGATTCATTTTCTTTTAGGAAGGTTCCAAGTTAATTCTTTAGACAAAAGGAGGAAGTGATGTTAAAAAACAAATTTATAGGCAAACTTGTTCTGCTCTTTTTATTATTATCAAATTGCTTTAAATTGCATAATAGTTTTGCCCACGAAGGTCATGACCATTTTCAGGACACTGATCCGGTGACAATTGAGCGTTCAACATACACACACTTTAAGTCAACTTTATCAATATATCAGGAAACATATTTTTGTTTAATAAAAGGAAAATTACATATTGTGCCGGTTTTGGCACAGAGTCTTCTAGATACTGCAGGTAAAGGTATCCAGACCGAATCAAAAGAATCCGGTCGTCACTTAATGCAGCATATTCATCAAGGGGCACAAAGATTGAGACAGGCAGAAAAATTACAGGAAACACAGGAAGCATTTGCATCAATTAGTGAGGCTTTTGTCCATTTTTTTAAATCCTGGCCCAATCAACTTAAGAGAAATGAAGTTAAACTTTATCAATGTAAGGAACATGTTCATTACTGGTTACAACCTCAAGATCTGCTGCCTGTGTGTCCGTATTCGTCAGATAAACTTTCGAACTGTTCAGTCGTTAGTGAAGTGGTAGATAAATAACTATTTTATCCATGATGTTCAATCACTATCCAATCTTCGCCTTGATTCCAGGAAACGGATATGATTAAGTTGACATGGCTAAGTATTGAAAGTAGAATTGGCCGGTCTCGCTTTTGTTCTTAAACAATTAAAGAATACGGTTACTGGTAATTTCTTCCTGAATGTTGAGGAAGGAGTTTAAAAGGGAATCCCTGGTAGAACAGGGAACGGACCCGCCGCTGTAGTCGATGACGAAAGTTGCCAAGCCACTGTTCGCCACAAGCGTATGGGAAGGCGTGATGAGTAGGATGACTCGATAGTCAGAAGACCTGCCTGTAGCTGCTTCACATGATCTTCGATGGTAAAGAAGGTGAAGGTGTAAGTAATAAGCTTATGCATGCGTATGCAGACTTACTAAAAGCCCGTACCTTTTTACTGAGAAAGGCACGGGCTTTTTTAATTCTGATAAATGTGTCTGCTTGTAATAAACAAAACTTTAGTGTGCTGCCCGACTTGTCATTCAGGCGGGGAAATGGGCCCTGAATTATGAATATGATTAAAATGAAAAAAATATTAACAGGTATACTTGTTACCTTTACAATATTGCTGTTGCCACATGTCGCGTACGCAATGCATATTACTGAAGGAATATTACCTCCCAAATGGGTTATCGTCTGGTTTATTTTAGTAATACCGTTTGTTGTCATTGGTACGCTTAGACTGAAAAAAAAGAAAAAAGAGGTACCGGGCTTCCTGCCATTAGTGGGATTAGTAGGGGCGGCCGTATTCGTTTTTTCATGTCTTCCTATACCGGTGATAGGTCTGAACGGAATGGCAACCGCACACCCGGCAGGAACGGGAATGAGTGCGATCTTGTTGGGGCCATTTGTGAGCGTCGTTATTGCAGGAATTGCACTCTTCATACAGGCCCTTTTCCTCGCGCATGGAGGGATTACGACTCTTGGTGTTAATGTCTTTTCAATGGGTGTACTCGGTTCATTTTCAGGGTATTTTGCATTCAGACTGGCACAGAGGTTTAGGCTTAGGCTATTCTGGTGTGGTTTCTTAGCCGGGATAATTTCTGATATCTGTACTTATTTGGGAACCTCTATAGGATTAGGGCTTCTGGTATTTAAAGAAGGGGAGACATTTTCTGTTGCTATAATGCACAGCGCGAAGGCAATGCTGGAGATTTTCGTTGTGTTTATGGCTACTTCTCAGGGGCCATTATGTATTGCCGAAGGTATTGTAGTTGGATTTGCTCTAACCTATGTATATAAAGTCCGGCCCGGTATTTTATACAACCTGAGGGTTGTAAAAGTACAATAATTGAGGAATTCAGGTATTGAGGGATTGAGAAATTTTGGAACTTGCAAGAAGCATCTTTTAATTCCTAAATTTCTCAATTCTTAAATCCTTAAATTCGTTTTATCATGATAAAATATTTTACTGTTTTCGTGTTCGTCTTGTGTTTCGCTCAATCGCATGTTTTGTCTGCGTCAGGACCAGACATGCCTGATCCAATAGAAGCTATTGAAGTGGTGGAAACAGTAGCGTCTGAGGAAGAGGGGAAATGGACAGGAATTGATGTAAGTATTGTAGGGAAATATGCAGAGAAATATGGTCGTCCTCCAAGAGACCCTTACGTTAACACAGATCAGGGAGATCTCCTATTATTTGTATTTACATTTTTTGGTCTTGTAGGCGGTATTATTATCGGCTACAACTTCAGAAAACTATTTGTTGAGGGGAAAGACAATAAGAATTCAGGGATTGAGGGATTGAGGGATTGAGGGATTGAGGGATTGAGGGATTAAGGGATTGAGGGATTGAGGGATTGAGGGATTGAGGGATTAAGGGATTGAGGGATTAAGGGATTGAGGGATTGAGGGATTCCGGAACTCACAAGAAATATCTTTTAATTTCTAAATTCTTTAATTCTTAAATCCCTTAATTATCAAGCGCATAATTATGGAAATATTAAAGCATGTTGTTATGGATCACTTTGCGCAAAGGCGCAATTGGCTTACTAATATAGAGGTGAGGGTGAAACTGTTTTATATCGGCATAGGTTTGATCCTTAATACATTGTCTCAAGACATAACGGTTCCATTAGTGTTCTTTGTTACATCTTTGATATTGTTGATGACAATAAAGGTATCATTTTTTACTTTAAGCCTCCGAATGATGATGCCGTTATGTTTCGGGATATTTATTCTGATTATCATGGGTTTGCATCAGGGTGAGACAGTAATGTTTTCCGGTACACTTTTCGGTTATGAACTTGCTTTCAAAAGAGAGGGATTACAGACTGGGCTGCTGTTATTCACAAAGGTGGCAGGAGGGGTAATGCTCCTGCTTTTATTGTCATTTACCACAACAATTACAAAAATATGCATGGCCGCCCGTTGGATGAAGATACCGGAGACCCTGATCGAAGTACTGTCATTTGTATATAGATACCTGTTTCTACTGATTGAAGAGACTGAGACAATGATGTCTTCACAAAGAAGCAGACTGGGCTATGTTACATGGTTTAAGACAATAAAATCATTTGGAAGCCTTGGCGGCATGTTGATTATCAGATCAATTACCAGAGCTGAAAATGCCCATACTGCAATGGTCTCCAGGGGCTATGACGGAGGAAGGGTGCTGACAGTTCAACTTGCTCCAATAGCAGGAAAAGATTATACCATGCTTTTATCATGTGGAATTTTACTGACACTTTTATCCTATTTTGGGTTTTTCTGGTAAAAGATAAGAAAATAATTACGCAAAGACGCAAAGTTAAAAAGATTTAGAAAAGGAATTGAAAATAAAAATATTACAACCCTTGGCGTTCTTGGCGACTTGGCGTGAGGGAAAAGTTTTAAAGCTTTTCTTTGTGCTCTTCTTGTCCTCGGTGCCTTTTGTCCGGGGAGTGTCTTCGTGTGAGGAAGAGTCTTGACTTTTTTATTTATAAAAATTTTTGACTGCGAGAATCTGCGAAAATTGGTGTCCTGTTTAAATTATGACGATTAAGATAAAGGTCGAAGAGCTAACTCATAAGTACCCAGATGGTACGCAAGCACTGAATGGTGCAAATCTTGATGTACGGGAAGGTGAGTTCCTTGCTATTTTAGGTGCAAACGGTTCCGGGAAAACAACACTGCTCAAACATTTAAATGGTCTTTTAAAGCCAGTTTCAGGTTCAGTGATATTGGATAATAAAGTATTGGGTGAGTTTAAGCCGAGCGAAGTATTCAGGAAGGTTGGAATGGTTTTTCAAGACCCCAATGACCAACTTATTGCACCTACGGTTGAGGAGGATGTTGCCTTTGGCCCGACAAATCTGGGTCTTGGTTATGATGAAATTATGAGCAGGGTTAATACCTCACTCGAATTGGTTAAAATGAAAGAGTTTGCCAAAAAGGCAATCCATGCGCTCAGTTACGGTCAGAGCAAGCGGATATGTATAGCCGGTATTCTTGCCATGGGGCCGGAGATAATCATATTAGATGAACCAACCAGCGGGCTTGACCCTGACGGTGTGAAGACCGTAATGAAAATACTTAATGATCTGAATAAAAAACAGGGTATTACTATAATACTTGCCACAAATTCTGTTGACCTTGTACCTGTTCACATGGACAGGGTTGCTATTATGGATAACGGCATAGTTGTACAGGAAGGTACTCCAAAGAGGATTTTTACTGACTCTGAAAAACTTAAGGGCCTTAAACTGGAGCTACCACAGATTGCACAATTAATGGAAGTATTGAGAGATAAGGAAAAACTGCCGATATATTCACTCTCTCTGACAATTGGCCAGGCTAGGCAGGAACTTGCGCATTTGTTCAGCAAAGAAGACAATGTCCAGCACACCAGCTTAATCTTATAGATTGAACCATTGGCTTACAGTTATCAATCCTGTATTCACACGGTCTTGTAGAAATTAGCATTAATATGTGGGATTACTAACACTAAGGGTATGCTCTTACTTTTAAACCCGTTTTGGTTCTTGTACTTCTTATATACTTTAAAACAGTTTCAAAGCTTGTCAAAAAGTTTAAATTTCCTCATTTTGAAATAATATGATACGAGCAAGGAACTAAAATCGGTCTAGAGGCATTATGGGTAAACGATGTTAACACGCTTGGCACTGTCAAGTGTGTTAACCATCATTTACCCTATGAAATTAACTTATCCCATCTTCTCTCTCCTCAACATTAGCATGAAAAGAGACCATCAGGATGCCTGCTAAACTGAAAAAAGTCAAGAAATAATCCGGATTTCACCTGCCACACTTAGAAATTATATCCTATGCTGAATAAAATATTTGAATCTACTTCTTGATGATCTCTGCCAAGGTTCTGGAGGATCGGCAACATAATGGTCGCAGAGGAGCTGAGCCGATCAGTTAACTGACTGGACAACCCGGGTGAAAAGAATACGGTTGTACCGCCCGTATCGCTTATTTTTTCAGTATTTTCATGATCCTTCTCTGCAAATTGTGCGTTAACACCGGCCAGCAGCTGCACGCCAGGATATTCCCCTCGTTCTTTGATTGCGTATGCACCCATTAAATTGGTTCTTATAACATCTCCAAATTCGTAATCTTGAGTACCTGTTCCTTTAAGTTGATAGAGAACACTTCCATCAACAGTAAAACGGCCAAAGCTCTTATTTAAGGCTAACCCAAACAAGAAATCTGTTGATCCAGTTCCTGGCTGTTCTTCCGGTTCAAATCTTTCGCCTTGTTTGTCTGTTTCACTGGTCCTTCCTGTTGGGGCTTTTACTCCAAATATGGCAGTGGCACCAAAGAGCTTGTCATAAAACCGATATTTTCCAAATGCGATTGCGTCTCCCTGGCCTGCCGATCTTTCACTTTGACCGAGGAAATCATGGTCTTCTACCTGTCTTGTTTCCCGCGTTACAAAAGGAAACTGAAGGGTAAGTGTCAATTTTTCGGTAACACCATAGCCGATAACTGCATTATATACAGAATCGCTTTTTCTTGCATGCCCGTCACGGTCTTCTTCGTGCTGTTCGTGGGCTTTCAGAGGACTATTGTGTTTCCAGTCCTGATACTCAAAAAGAAATCCGAGTGAGAACTGGTTCTTTTTCTGTGTTTGAGCGGAGAAGGCTGATTGTCCCTTTAGACCGCCCTGGCTGCCTCCAAAACCTCCTATTCCGCATATATCACATCCCGTTGTGAGGCGTTGGTTTATAAAGAATATGCTACTAATAAATAGTAAAGGTAATACCCATCTAATATATTTAAAGAACACGACTGACTCCTTTTTTTTAAAAAATTTTGATTGCAATTACCGCTGAAATGTACTCGCCATGGGTCTCCATGCCATCAGAATATTTCTACCCAGTTTCTACACCAGACAAAATCCGGACGAAAAAGAGTCTATGATTAAGACGCTGCCGTAACCATGCATAATATTACCATGGATTGAGTGCATACGTACTGCGAGAGTGGTACAGTAAATATAATATGACTGTTCCAGATTTTTACGTACTATTCCCGAAGATGCGTAATTGCAATAATTTTATAGAATAAGAAATGTATTTTTGTGGAGTCAGATAATTCTTGGTGGTTTGTATGGAGGGGAAATCTTTATGGAAGTAGGAGAGGCCGTTCGCTTTCTTCCCATATAATAAAGCAAGGAAAGCCCTGCTGAGGAAACATTGTCCTCAGGCAGGCTGATATTGTATGATATTGGGGCGAATTGATCAGGAACACCGGCACATGCGAGGCTTTGAATAAATGAGGTGAATGCATTCTTTGTGTCTATCTGAGGTAAGCATTTTGTTTCGTGCGTACCTGATCTATCTCCACAGCAGCAGAGATCTAAGCTGTGCATTCCTGTTATACATCCACACGTGTGATACTCACTCGATACTGTGCCTCTTTTACCTTTAACAACCGTGCTCAACCCCGGAGTAAAAAGATTTATGAGCAGACAGACCGAGATGAGAATACTCACTAAAGATGACGACAGTACGAATTTGGTTGTATTTGACAACACTAATTTATCTTCTATTATAAAAATTGGAACAACTGGTAAAAATCAGTACAATACAAGTGATTAAATCTAATTATTCTGGCCGTTCCGTGCAAGGTTTTTCTCCCGGCCCGGGCAGTGGCGTTTTAGAATTTCCACCAGCTACTTCTTCCTTAATCAGTGTATCTATGTCAGAATAAGGATATATTGTTAGTGCATTATTCGGTTGTAATCCACCTGTATCAGCTGTAGGGCCATAAGTGCTATAAATATCCCTCCCCAGCATTCTAAGCAACATGGTCTGCTGGCCTCTGTGGTGAGCGGTGTGGGCGATTCTTCTTGTAACAATCCATGCCCGTGATTTATCAAAACCGAAAAATTTGACTTCTTCTGCCCACCAATCATTGTCCTTCTCTGTTAAGGCTTTGGTCCGTTTCTCAGAATCCTCAGCATAACGTTTGATAAACTCTATACGTGTCTCCATCTCAGGTAATGGTGGTGCGCCTACGTCAATACCCAGCATACCGGTAAACCATTTGTTTTCACCCATGCATTGGTGGATCATCTGCTCAAGCGCATTTCTCCCACGCTTGTCATTGGGATGGGGACGAGTAGCAAGGTCTTCATCCTTAAACGTACTCCATGTGCTTAAAACCTTAATTCTCTCTGTTTCGTATGTATCTATTAGGAACTGGTAATCCATTGTAAACCTCCATTCTGTAAATAATTGCGAGAATAAATTATTATTCAGGACCTTGGTAACTGTAATATCTTTGATAGAATAGAAAGAGATAAAATTGTAAAGCTATATATTATTTAAATCAAGCGAAAATATAGGTTAAGCTGGGAATGACTGCTTCGGACTATTGACTTTCTAACCCGTCTAGACAAATCCCTGTCTGTTAGGCAGCCTCTATTTCGAGAAGGCCCCGGAACTGGAACTTTCTCGAAATAGAGGCTGATCATGAATATACTTAAACAATAAAATCGAACTATGAACCTACTATCAATTCTATTAATAGCGGTAGGCCTTGCGATGGACGCTTTCGCTGTGTCAATTACCTGCGGGCTTACGTTAAAAAGATTAAAAATTAAACACGCCTTTATTATCGCAATCTCCTTTGGGTTTTTTCAGGGTATTATGCCGATAATTGGCTGGTTGGCAGGTGTTGGGTTCAGGGACTTTCTATCTAACATAGACCATTGGATAGCCTTTGGCCTTCTGGTTGCTATTGGTGGTAAAATGATATACGAATCATTTAAACTCGAATCGTCAGTGGAAAACAGAGAATTGAGTTGGACCTTTTTGCTGTTTTTATCAATTGCTACCAGTATAGATGCATTTGCAGTAGGTCTTAGTTTCTCTTTTCTAAAAGTTGAGATAATTACTCCATCATGTATTATCGGTATTGTAACCTTTATTCTATCCATGATAGGGGTCGTAATAGGTAAGAAGGTGGGTCATCTTTTTGAAAGGAAGATCGAGACATTCGGTGGTATCATTCTTGTTTTAATTGGTTTTAAAATCCTGTTAACTCATCTATACCAAAATATCTAATATATTAGAAGCACATTATTCGTGTTCGATGAACAGCAGAGCAGGCAGGTATGAAGATGCGTATTAAGGATCCGAGAAAAAATAACTTTACATTCTCGCATCCCATTTTCAGGCCATCTTTGTCCGATCTTCATTCGCCGAATCCTCAACGCAGCTTAGGCTGGGCTTGCGGTTCGGCTCATTCAGATCGACCAAATCTGACCTAAACTTGAG
>JAIQZR010000140.1 GCA_021777035.1 Candidatus Scalindua sp.
GCAAAGATCGCAAAGGATAAAACTGCCGAGAAAATATACGAATATTTATGAGCCATGACTCACTTTTTCTCTCTTAGCGTTCTTTGCGGCTTTGCGTGAGCATGCTTTTACTAAAAGCCCGCCCGGAGGGCGCTAATTTAAGAATGCTTTGGCTTTTTACATAAAGGAGCCTGAAAACGAACTGTATCAGATGGCACTTGTTCATACTTTTGAGTTTACTTTTGAATTAGGCTGGAAAACCTTAAAAGACTATTTATCTTATTCGGGAATAAAAAAAATCAGTTTGCCCAGAGATGTAATCAAACAGGGCTTTCACCATCATATCATTGCAGACGGGCAAATGTGGATTAATATGATGGAGGATAGAAATCTGATGGCTCATACCTACAGTGAAGAAAACGCTCAGAAAGCGGTGACGAAAATCTCACAGGAATATCACAACGGCATAAAACAACTCTATCACTTTTTTAAAAGTAAAATGGAAAATAACTAATGTTTGGACTGCCACAAGCCACAATTGATATGCTACGTGATTATTTCTCGCATGTTCCAGAAATAGAAAAAGTAGTAATCTACGGTTCCAGAGCCAAAGGGAATTATGAAAAGGGCTCGGACATAGACTTTGCTTTTTTCAGCCACTCTGAAAAAGATCTCACAGGAAAACTTCTTATGGAGCTGGACGAACTACCCACCCCATATCTTTTCAGTGTGACCAACTATTATAAGCTTAAACATCAGAAACTCAAAGAACACATAGATAGAGTGGGTATTGTATTTTATGAGACTATACCCTCATGCAACTCTGAATGAGAAAAGGTGCAAAATGGAGATTCTCATACAACAGATTATGGATTTAATCCCTCTGATGGTTTGAGCGTTGGTGATTCCGCTACTGCCCATTCAAGTTTTGACAGGACAAAAAGTCCGGCTCCAATAAATATTAACTCTCTAAACCTTTTCAATATTCCAAACGTTAGTGCGATACCTGCACCTAGTTTCAGACCTATAAAGATTGCGATAATGCCTCCCTCCTGACCACCAATACTTCCAGGTATAAACGAAGTTATACCTTTGGCAACGGTTGCAAGCGATTCAATAATATAGGCGGAGACTGTGTCTATGGGTATATTTAAGAGGTAAAGAATCAAGAACGCTTCTATCACGCCGACAAGCCAGCCTAGAAAGAAGCAGGCAAAAGAGTAAAAGGTCTTCCTTTTGTTGTGAATGTAAAATTGGTATATGTTTTTATCAAGCTCTCTTAGCTTTGCCTCTCTCTCTTCAATATAACGTATCCTTATTCTTAGGATTCGTAATAGTTTCAAGAGGAACGCAAAAAGACCATGTTTCTGAATAAAGACAATGAATATTATTACTGGTATGCCTAACAGTATAATCGCTATTGAACCTATCAAACGAGTACTGGACACATTTAATTTATACAGAAAAAGAAGAACCCCAACCATTACAAAAATTATTTGTGTTATCGTCATCATCGTCTTTGAAATAATAACGGAGGCCATACTATCAACCATTGAAATGTTGTGTTTTTTAAGGAAATAAGCTTTTACCGGCTCTCCTGCAAAATTAGCAGATGGTATGATTGAGTTCACTGATTCGCCAGCAAGTCTTATTACGAAGAGGTCTTTAAAGCTTGTTTTCCCCTCTTTAAATGAATACTTCCACCCGAGTGTGTCGAGCACGAAAACAAGTGAGAATGGTAGGAGCAGGAGTAAAACCTTCCATTTCAGAATAATGAGTTGATGATAAATAGTTGACGGTCCAATCTTGTATATCAGAGCAGCAAGCATGGTACAGCCAATAATTAACAATATTGTTTTGTATCTTTTTTTATTTAACACTAGTTGTTTTTTCGCGAACCCTAAGGAGAACAGTTAAATAATTTCAGTATTTATGAATAGCTTATAAATACTTCTCTGTATATTTGCTGGATAATTCCTTATACAGTGCTTCTGCCTCTTGGCTGTTACCCTCACAATTTTTTATCCTTGGCCATTCACTTTTGGGAAACCTAACGTATAGAGGGAATGTTTTTTGAAGACCAAGTAGTTCTTCTCTCGATATTTGTGGCATATGTAATACTGTTTCCGACCTGTAATCACCGGCGTGTGCGCCTTTTTGAATAAGGCCCTCCTCGTCACAATAATCGCGTAGGGCAGTGCCTTTATAAGGATTGTATAGTGATACCATAACTCCCGGTACATTTAGCTTCCTGTTAAACTCTATAGTCTCAAAAATATTCTCCCTGGTTTCAGTCGGGAAGCCGATAATATTGTTAGCGCTCACCCTGAGACTGGACTTCTCTAGAAGGCTAAAAGCCTTTAATATTGTTTCGTCGTTCATATTCCTGCCAAGAAGATTGCGGCGAAGCTCCATGTTGCCGCTTTCGATTCCAAGACTTATTCCCTCACAGCCTGAAGATTCGAGAAGTTTAATGTTCTCTTCGTTAATTGACTCAGGTCTTGCCTCTATCCAGAATGGTATATCGACCTCTTTATAACGCTCTATAAATTCGGCAATCCTCTCCTTCTTTGTGGTAAGAAAACTTTCAGCTACCAGATACGCAAATTCAAGATTGTATCTCTGTTTTTTCTCCTTCATCTCGTCAATAAGCCTTTTGATGCTTTTTTCTCTGTAATATCCGCCGTTGTTTGCATAAAGCTTATTGAGCCCGTAATCACTACAGAATCGGCAGCTGTATGGACAGCCTCTGTTCATTTCAAACGTACCGGTCATGGAGATCTTGCCACCCATGGGCTTGTAAAATCTCCTGGGTTCAAATATGGTCCAGTCCTGAAATGGCAGCTCATCAAGATTAACGGGGCTTCTGATTCCATTCTTGTATATCTTGCCGTCCTGCTTAATCCACATATTTTGTACGGTTGTTATATCCTGTTTCTCCGTAATTTTAGTGCATAGTTCAACAAGTGCGTATTCTCCTTCGCCTACGCATACCATGTCTACACAGTCTTCAGCAATTATCTCAGCGGGAGCAAAAGTGGCAAAAATACCGCCCACAATCATAGGGACGTTATAATAATGTCTTATACTCTGCAGCATTTCTATACCAAGTTCGTAAGTGCATTCTATACATGACAACCCTATGATATCCGGCTTGTATTCTTCAACCATCTCTTTAAGATCTTCAAACATATCGGTATCTTTATATACCAGTCCGAATTCCTCACGGTTTGTTTTTCTTACCTGAAGATTTTTTGCCCTGGCTTCGTCACCTGTTTCAACGGCAGTTTTGTAAAAGGTAGTGTCGAACAGCTTTACTCCAAACCCTTTCTCTTTAAGGCACGCTGATATCAAGGAGAGTCCCACAGGCAGAAGGACGTCCATCATAGTATTACAGTTTATAAATAAAACTCTGAACTCTTTATTGTCAGTCATTTTCTCTCAGCTATCTCCTTGACCCACTCCATACCTTCCTTTACCTCATCGGGTATGTTGTCGTAATAAGTGTGGTTGTATTCAAATACTATGTCACAGTTTCTATTATGTGCTAATATTATTTCGAGTGTTTTTTTTATATCTATCCATCCATCTTTTGCTTTTTGTGAGGGGTGGACAGGTACATGATTATGCTCTTTGTAATGTTCCATTCCTCTCGTATTCCACACATGTATCGTTTTGGTATGTGGGGCCATAATCTCTATATCTTTGAAAAAATCCCGGTTTCGGATTCCGGATATAAGTGATGTATGGCCAATATCAATACAGATACCCAGCAGAGGGTGGTCTTTAACAAAGTCTACAAATTGTTCAGGCGCATGAAAATGCCCCGAATATCCACCGAACTCAACATTAATGGGCAACTCATATTCGTCAGCCAAATCGCAGAATCGTGACTTCGTATCACTCGCAAGATCCATCACTATTTCCCTTTTTTCCGAATCGTCCTTCCATGTTAGGTGTGTTACGACAAAATCGGCCTTCCACTCTTTTGCATAATGCATAGTATTGTCAATCAACTTAAAAGAGAGGGCTCTTTTGTCGGGATCTTCATTAAGGAAAAAAGTGCTTACTCCGATATATGGGAAAAATGAGGGTCTGAAAAATGGTACATGAAAACTGAAGGGCCGTTTTTTGCTTTCTACGAAAGACTTTAGCTCTTCTAATCCATCCTCTTGAAAATCAAAAACCTCGTATCTGTCTAATCCTGTATGCAAATAGCTTGCAGGTCTTGCTCTTTCCATATTACAATCATAGTTGAAACCAAATCTGAAGTGTTCGAAAATAATGGTCTAAACTACTTCCGTTTTCCCTCTTTAGGCACTCCAGTTCACTTTAATTTTCAGGCACTTTTACCTTCGTGCAGTATACCTGATTTGCCACTCCTTGTTAAATATTTTATTATATATTTAGAAGGTGACTGTGAACTTTCCGGGATTATTAGTTACAAATTTCGTTTGACAGTTTCAGCTTGACCATGTTGCTTTATTGGCATATGATCATATGTGGAATTTCATTTTAAATCTTTGTAAATTATGTCTTTAGCCTTTTTATTTTAACGCAGGCGCAGAGAACGCAGGGGGTTATAAAGACTGGATATAAAATAAGAATGGAGTTATTCATCATGCATATTTACGGCTTTGTGATATACATTCAGGTTTAATAATCAATTTTATGCGATGTGATTTTCCGGGTAGTTAACAAACTACAGTAAGTTTCCTAATAAACTCTACTCGGCGCCTCTGCGTTAAAATAAGTCCACGAAGAAGGGAGACATAGTTTTGAGATATAAAATAAAATTTATAATACTAATGGCAGCACTGTCAGTAGTATTTTTGAATTATGTGTCTGTAGCATTATCATTACCGGAGGAAGAAGATTTCTATTCATATTGGTATAATCATGGTGCGGAAATAACTCGCTTTGAGCTTGAACAGGGCCGGTATGGTGAAACCCATCCAGGTCACGCTATTCTAATATTTGTTACCGAGCCTTTTCTTCCTGACATACACGTAAAGGCGGATTATGAATCGTCCAGAAAAAAAAGCATTCCGGTCTTAAAGCTCAACCTTATCAAAAGGTTTAATACGGGTATCTATGACTATTCCATGATGAAGTCAGTATTTACACCAATCCCCACAGAAAAACAGCAATCCGGCAAAACATTAAAAGTGTCTGCAACAAGACAGGACTGGTGTGGACAAGTATATCTCCAATATAATCTTGAGGACAATCACTATAAGGTAAAACAGTATTCATATTTCGAAAAGGAGGGAGACAAAACCGTAACAATACCTTCTTCTCATTTGGAGGATGAGATCTGGACACGCATAAGAATTGCACCGGAAACTCTTCCAACAGGCGAGATCAAAATGGTTCCAGGGAGCTTCTTTACCACACTGCGCATGATTGAATTAAGGGCGGTAGATGCGGTCGCCGAACTGACAAACATTCAGGAGGTAGGTAGGGGGGGCATTTCTCAGTACACGGTGACATACCCAACCTTGCAGAGGGTTCTTTCCATTCGCTTCAATAGGGATTTCCCTTACGATATTCTCTCTTGGAGTGAGACCTATCCGAGTGGGACAGTTAAGAATGCGAAAGTGCTGACAACAAAAGCACAACGCACACATGCCGTCATGACAGATTACTGGAACAAAAACAGACTGGAAGATTTGAAGCTCAGAAAAGAGCTGGGTCTGGCAAAGTAGTATGGTACTGCTGCAGCCAGGGACAGGTTTTTGAAAAAATAAAAATCAAACAATTTGTTTTATATTGGATTTTCTGAGTTTGATCCAGGCGCCTACTTGTTCAGGAGTCATAATCTTTGGATTGCCAAGTTCACTATCAGAAATATTCTCCAATTCCGGAGGAAGGTGCTGGATCAAAATATCAAGGTCTTTTGAAGATTTGATCTCTTCATCCAGTATTCGTGCCATTGCAGCATTGTGAGGAAGCTGATGTTTTCGTACCTGTTTTATTAGCCCTTTTAGTAAGAGTTCCCATGTCGTCATAGGGCCCTGGGTAATTGATGCTGATTCAGCAAAAGAGTCTATGAAGGCAAATGGCACTTTTTCAAAAGGTTCTTTTAATGCAATGGTTGCCGCAATCCAATCTGTATCATACGAAAAATCGTAGACTGCGGGATCTTGGATAACCTTATCCAGGAAATTACACTCAAATAATTTAAACGCGGCCTGGGTGTCATAAATCCCCTGAGAAAAAATGGAATTACCTATCATCCGTTGCATATGGCGTAGAAGTTTAATACCGACTCCCCATCGACCTTCTTCTTTGA
>JAIQZR010000015.1 GCA_021777035.1 Candidatus Scalindua sp.
TGATAATAGTATTGTAAGGAAAGAGAGGTAATTACGTTGAAAAAAGGGGAAGTAGTTCAAATAATAGGGCCTGTGGTAGACGTAAGGTTTTCCCCAGGGGAGTTGGCTCCCATTCGAAATGCCTTGAAGATCGAGGATAAAAAGAGAAATATCAGCCTTGTCGCGGAGGTAGCGCAGCATATAGGTAATGATACTGCCAGATGTATCGCGCTCGCTCCAACTGACGGTATGGTAAGGGGGATTGAAGTTACCGATACAGGGGAACCAATATCAGTGCCGGTAGGCAAGGAAGTACTGGGAAGAATATTCAACCTGCTGGGAGAGCCGCTTGATAAACTTGGCGATGTAAATGCAAAGCAACGTCTTCCGATTCATCGCCCGCCACCCTCATTTGAGGAAAGAGAGGCGGTAACAACGATTTTTGAGACCGGGCTTAAGGTTGTAGATCTGCTTGCTCCTTTTGCAAAGGGTGGAAAGGTTGGTCTGTTCGGTGGTGCGGGTGTAGGAAAAACCGTTCTTATTATGGAGCTGATCAAAAGTATTGCCAGTGAGCATGGAGGGTTCTCCGTTTTCGCTGGTGTGGGTGAAAGAACGAGAGAGGGAAATGACCTCTGGCTTGAAATGAAAGAGTCCGGAGTTTTGGATAAAACCGTTCTCATGTTTGGACAGATGAACGAACCTCCGGGCGCGAGATTGAGGGTTGCCTTGTCAGGGCTTACTATGGCAGAGTATTTCAGGGATTCTGAAGGACAGGATGTGCTGCTATTCGTAGATAATATATTCCGTTTCGTGCAGGCGGGTTCAGAAGTATCCGCGCTGTTGGGACGTATGCCTTCTGCTGTTGGCTATCAGCCAACGTTGTCTAATGAAATGGGAGACTTGCAGGAGAGAATTACCTCTACCAAGAAGGGTTCTATTACTTCGATGCAGGCTATATATGTGCCTGCGGATGACTTTACAGACCCTGCTCCGGTTGCAACATTCCCTCATTTGGATTCCACAATATGGCTATCCAGGCAGATAGCGGAGATGGGTATCTATCCTGCGGTTGATCCATTGAAATCAACTTCGCGTATTCTTGACCCCCTCACGGTAGGAGATGAACACTATAATGCCGCGAGAGACACGCAGAAAGTCTTACAGCGCTATAACGACCTGCAGGATTTTATTGCCATATTGGGCATGGAAGAGTTGTCGGAAGAGGATAAACTGATTGTGGGTAGGGCCAGAAGATTACAGAGATTCTTGTCTCAGCCGTTCTTTGTGGCAGAACAGTTTACTGGTATAAAAGGTAAATATGTCAAAATTGAGGACACGGTAAAGAGTATTAAGGAAATACTTGATGGGAAACACGATCATCTGCCGGAACAGGCATTTTACATGGTAGGTGGCATAGAAGAGGTTGTAGAAAAAGCAAAAGAGATGGAAGCGAAGTCGTAAATTTATTATCCTTGGGGGGCAGGTAGTATTTACGTAACAATAGTACCTGTCTGACGATAGCAATATGGAGTGCAGTAACCGCCTGTCCGCCAGTTTGTTGGGCGGGAGTACTGCTTTTAATACGCATCATCACGCCCGCCCAGACCATTCGGACGGGGATGATGCACTCCAAAATTAAAAAAACCTAAAACACTCTATTAATTAACGAGGTTAATTTAAAATAATGGCTGAAAGTACTTATCAATTAGATGTAATCACTCCAGAGAAGATAGTCTACAGTAAGGAAGTAACTGCTATAGTCGCCCATGGTACCAGTGGGCATCTTGGTGTTCTGGCTCACCATACTCCGCTCGTTACGTCACTTGAGTCGGGTTCATTTAAGATTACCGAACCCGGCGAGAAAACTGTTACCATGACTCTTGGCGGAGGTTTTATGGAAGTCAGAGGAAATAAGGTTGTTGTACTGGCTGATTCTGTCGAAGATCTTTAAAGTAAAGCATGCAGTAGCAGAAGACTTTAGTTTTCTATTACAACATAACAATCATTGGCCTGCTTTCCAACGGTTGCCGCTGTCGTAGTAGCTGGGTAAAATCCCACTAGCGACTCTCCATCAGTCGTTCTTCGGCTTCTGATTTTCTCAAGTATAGTGGAACCAGTGAATTGATTTCACAACGTATGCCCTGTTCATACCTTTCCAGGCCTAATCTGGCAATGTCAGCCGCGTCTATGATACACAGCTCTGTTCTTTTTCTTAAGCAACTAGTTCCAATTTTTTCCCCAATTTTCTAATATAACGTTCGTATTCGTTTTCTTCCGAATAAATTGGTAGGTGATTAATGTCCTTACTATAAATCAGTTTCTTTTCTCTGTCACACTTCTTGCGGCATTCTGATTTATCCCAAAAAGGCATATTTAAATCAATAATTGAGTGGAATTTATATTCATTTTTTATTTTTTTTACTTTTTGTACTCCAATTCCTCTGTTTGCGAAGAGGCAAACTCCAACAACTTGCCCTGACTTTTCCTCTGCAAGGCTAATTAGTGTGTCTAGTCCTTCCCCTGTTGTGGTCAAATCATTGACAACTAATACTTTTTCACCAGGCTTTATTTCAAATCCTTCAACGAGCTCATTTGTAGGTCGGCCTTTTTTGTCGATAGCAGCATATGCTGCTCTAGTGCCCTTAGTGCCATTTAATTCCCTGGCAATATCATACGCAAAAAACAAGCCTTGCGACGAGGGTCCTATAACCACATCAATTTCAGGAATATCTTCGTGTTTAAGCCAAGCGACAAGCTCCTTACTTATTTTTGCTACATATGATGGGTATTGGCTTATTGATGCAAAACGAAAAAACATGTCAGTGTGCATGTTGGAAATCAACTCAAAGTGGCCATCAAAAATTATTGCCTTAGATGTATCAAGTGTATCCCAAATATCATCTTCTTTAAGAAAGCAGAGGTCACTAATGTTTACAACATTTTTAACCCTTTCTAAATAAGACATTTTCTTCTCCTTTTTTGTTATAGAATTAATATTTATCATATTTTATTACTTTTAATCCAACTTTATCCCTACACTCACAATTACTGACAGAAGATGACTTTAGATCAGTATCGACCCCTCTTATACCATTTTTAAGCTCTTCTTCGCAAGATCCAAAATCAGTAATTTTATTTGTAGCATCAAACAGAATTACAACATTTTTAACATTAGCTCCCTTGCTTTTAAGCCATTGAATTGTACTAAGCACTGTTTCAGGAAAAATAAGTAAAGATTCAATTAAGATAACATTGAGACCAGACAGGGACTCTCCTATTTCATATTTGCAATTCCTATTCACCTTTTTACTAAGCCCAAACCACCTCCTTTTTTCACTGTACACTATTGGATGACTCTTTATATCCCCTATATGGTGTCTATCAAGCTCTCTTGCAAATAATCCGTTGGTATCTTTTTCAAGATACAAGACTAAATTTATATTTTCAAAATTTAATTCTTTAGCCATGGCTTCACATATTTTCTCAAAAAAAGTTTCAGTTCCATTCGCTATTGTTTGCTTTAATTTGAATTCCCTGCATAAATGATATTGTTTTGAAATATCTGTATAATGGAAATGTGTATTTTTGTAGAGTGCTTTATTTTTTTTCATATTACAAAAAAAGTTTGTTTTTTTGGAAAGAAAGAATTCGTTTCGAACGCCTACGGTTTTGGAAAAATTCTACTAAAACTACAAAATTATTTCCCAAATCCGTGTTTACCAAATAAATATCACTTACAATGAGATACCATTTCTGTCAATATTTCATTTGACGCTTCAACTGGATCTCTTGCATTTAGAATAGGCCTTCCTATAACTATATAATCTGCTCCAAGTTTTATTGCTTCTCCGGGAGTGGTTACTCTTTTTTGATCATCCTTTGCGGTAGACCATATAGGTCTAATACCTGGAGTCAAAATAATAAAGTCATTACCGCATTTATTTCTTATTGCTGATATTTCTTCTGGTGATGCAACAACACCGGAAACTTGTGAAGATTGGGCAAGATCAGCAAAATGCAAAACCTGGTCTTTTACTCCACAGTTAATATTCATTTCTTTTGATAAGATAGCATTGTTAATGCTTGTTAGTACAGTTACTGCAAGTATAATTGGATTGGGAAAACTACTTTTTTGTGATTCTTCTTTCACCGCTTCAACTGCAGCACGCATCATTTCACTGCCGCCAGCAGCATGTATGTTAAACATGTATACCCCCATTTTTGTAGCCATCCTTGCTGCATTACCAACTGTGTTTGGAATATCATGAAATTTTAAGTCCAGAAAGACGTTGCCTCCAATATTTTTTATTGTTTCAACAGTTTTAGATCCTTCTTTTGTGAAGAGCTGTAATCCGATCTTAAAGATTCCGACATAATCCTTTAAAAGTCTTACCATTTCCTCTGCTTTGCTCAAGCTATCTACATCTAAAGCAAGGCATAATTTTTCTTTAGCTTGCTCTCGTGTTATTATATTAGTTTTCATTCTTCAATATTATTTTAAATTTTGCGACCAGAAACATAACATTTTTTGATAATCTATCTAGCCTCATAAGCATACTTTTCGGTATCTTAAAATATTTGTGAATTATTAGTGAGCAAAAAATGACTCAGTTGAGTATTTCGTAGCATAAAATAGGGTAAGAAGGCAGTCGGAATTGCAAAACATGTACTATGCGGCCATTTCAGTGGGTGAGTCCAGTAATCAAAATACATGGTTTTTGATTTCATAATAATACTGGATTGCTATGTATAAAAGAAAGAAGATTTACTTCAGAAGCTGTATTTTAGAAAAGTCGTTCTCAATGTCAAGAAAAAAATCAATATATAGTATTTTGTGAAAATATTAATACTATATATTGATGTAATTAGGTAGGCTTTAAAGACACGGATTTTTTACATAATGAATTTCTATTTGTATCGACACTTACCAATCAAACAGGATTAACGACTCTCCATCAGTCGTTCTTCGGCTTCTGATTTTCTCAAGTATAGTGGAACCAGTGAATTGATTTCACAACGTATACCTTGCTCATACCTTTCCATGCCTAATCTGGCAACATTAGCGGCATTCGCAATACCCAGCTTCTCATCCGATAATATCGTGAGTTCTTTTTGTGCGAAGATCTCTTTATAGGGTGCGATTCCATCTCCAAAGATTAAGGTGGATTCCGGTAGCATCTCTTTGAGATTGTCTGGTGAAATAATTAAATAATCAGTAATCTTTCTGTTCTTATCTCTGTCATAAATGCACGCATAGACACTCTTTCTCTTCGCATCAATAACAGGACAAATGGTTTTTGCGTTATTATCCTTTACGTTCTCTATTAATACATCCAGTGTCGGAACATCTATAACGGGCTTTCCCAATCCGTACGCAAGCGTTTTTGCACATGTTATGCCGATTCTAAGCCCGGTATAAGAACCCGGTCCTGTACTGACTGCAATCAGGTCTATATCATTCGGTACCCATTTGATTTCGTTAAAGAGTGATTCAATGGAAGAGACAATCTCTTTGCCGTGGCTAAAGTTCTTGCCATATGTTTTTTTGCCGACGACAGTATTGCCATCACAAACTGCTATGTTTCCGATTAAACCGGATGTTTCAATGCCCAGTACCTTCATATTGAATGAGTATAAATATAACTTTTTTTTATGCAAGGCGAATGTATCGTTTTTAGTGAAAATAATTTTGAATTATGGAGTGCATCATCCCCGTCCGAACGGTCTGGCCGGGCGGGCGTGGTGATGGGTATTAAAGCAGTACTCCCACCCAACAAACTGGCGGACAGGCGGTTACTGCACTCCAAAAAACAGCCACTACAGTTTAAACAATTGCATGTAGCGTGAAATAAGCGAAGTGAATCTACATTTATTATTTGCTCTAAGTTAAATAATTAATGAGCTTTATGCATATGTTGGAGTATAGATAGAACTTGACACAAATAATGCCTTTGGATATATTTAGGATTCTAAAAAAATAACTTAGATTGGAATAAACTATGGCGATTAAAAAAGCGTGGGGAGGAAGATTCAAAAAAAAGACGGCTTCTTCAGTCGAGTCTTTTTCGGAATCGATATCGTTTGATAGCCGTTTGTATAAATACGATATTGAAGGGAGCATTGCGCATACTACGATGCTTGCGAAATGCAAACTGCTAACCAACAAGGAAAAAGATGCGATTATTAAAGGCTTAAAAGGTATTTTGAAAGATATTGAATCCGGCAAGTTCAAGTTCAAAGCAGAGCATGAGGATATTCACATGAATATTGAG
>JAIQZR010000141.1 GCA_021777035.1 Candidatus Scalindua sp.
TTATGTCCTGAAGGATTTGGACAGTACAAAGGGCACGTTTGTGAATAACAGACAGATAAAGGAGGTTGTTATTCATGATGGTGATCTTATTGAATATGGAGACAACGGGCCAAGGGCACGTTTCAGGATAAAAGCTGAGAAGGGAGATGTCTGTAAGCCGTTCAGGGAAATACTGGCAGACTCTATGGATATTGCCAGAGAGCCTCATAAAGGAAGAAAGCTGATTACAGCAACAGCTTTCTTTAAAAGTTTATTAACTGAGGCATTTACACAATCTTCAGCGAAATTTAAGCTTGTTACTTTCTCTATCTTCTTGCTCTTCTTTATTGGTATTATTACCATAGTCTATAACACATTCTCCGTTCTGACAGAAACAACAAAAAGAGTAGAACTCCTTGAATTTGAAAGTGCTATTGGAGAAAAAATAATAAAAGATTTCAGCAGAGGTGTTTGTTTAATTCAATGCTCTTTTTCATTGATTGATGAAGTTTCAGGTGAGCCGTTAAGATCATGGAGGGATGGACGTTTACTGACTAATAACCTTACAGGAACCGGATTTATAATAAGTAACGGTAAGATTTTAACAAATCGTCATGTTGCGGAACCTTGGTGGCAGCAAACGGCACATGCCATTCCTATAGAACCCGGCTTCGTGCCCAGATTTGAAGTGTTCAGGGCTTTTTTCCCTGATGTGGCGGATCCTGTTCCGCTTAAAGTAGAAAAAGTTTCTGATATCGCCGATGTTGCTCTATTAAGTTTCGACACTGATGGTATTAATATTCCGACACTTGAATTGGATTTAAGTGGTGAGGATGCGATAGAGGGAGAGCCTGTAGTCTTATTGGGTTATCCAGCCGGCATGAATGCTCTTTACGCTAAAACTGATCCGGAAATTGCTCAGGAAATATCTAAATTGCCATTTTTAGAAGCGGCCCAGGAGCTTTCTAACCACCGCCTGATAAAACCAATTGCTACTCAGGGGCATATTAGCGATGTCTTAAACAAAAGAATTATATATGACGCACAAACAACAGTTGGTGGCAGCGGAGGCCCACTTTTCAATAATAAAGGTGAAGTAATTGCTATAAATTATGGAATATTTCGCGGTTTTAGTGGAGCAAACTTTGGTGTACCTATAAAGTATGCCATAGAATTAATAGAAGATGAAAAACTTTAAATGTTAAACCTATAACAGTAGTCATATTTGCTGAATATAAAACCCCAGGAGTTTATTAATGAAAAAGTTTAAGTATCTGTATCTGTATCTGTTTTTATTTCTTAATCTTGTTTTCTTCTTTTCAGTAATATCTGAGGCATCACAAGTAGATTTTGGCTGGAGTGTTCCTGAATATTTTATGTACAATGAGGGTTCTGGAGATGAAAAAAAATATTTAATATGGGTATTCTCAATAAAGAATACTATAGATTCAGAAATTACTATACCCGTAGCGACTCTACTGTCAACTGATACAGATAAATATTATGAAGCTAAGTATGTCCCTGAGATTGCCGAAAAAGTTTCTGAAGATGGGGAGAAGTATTTAAGTTCTGATAAGATGAAAGGAGAATATAGTCCGGGAGCTACCAGAAAGGGTATCGCAATATTTGAAGATGTTGATCCCCATGCACAGAAAATAAATATCTTTATGACAGGGTTGTCACATTTTTTCTTTTGGAGATGGAGACTGTCAGATTATTCTTATAAAATCACTTATAAAAAATCCGGAAATGATTGGGTGCTGGAAGAACACGGCTTTTCGAAAGACAATTCACACAGAGACTATGTTGACAAGTTTAAAGGGGCACAGCCGAGTATTAATTACTGGCCCTGAGTAGAAGTATCACTACTGGTATCAGTTGGCGCATCTTGCGAGGAATCACTCTGGATCTTTTCTTTTAGAAGTCTTCCTGATTTGAATCTTACAACTCTTTTTGGAGGCACGTCTACAGTTGTGCCGGTTTTGGGGTTTCTTCCAATTCTAGATCCCCTTTCAACTGTAGTTAGAATACCAAAATCTCTGAATTCTAGTCGGTTACCTTTTACAAGCTCCTCAGTACATAATTCAAGAAAAAGTTGAATCGTTTGTTTGGTGACTATTTGTGGGCTTCCTAATTTTTGAGAGATAGCTTCAGCTAACTCTCTTTTTGTTATTGTGGCCATATTCGATTACTCCAAAAACAAATTAGAATTTTCCAAACCGTATTTTGCAAAAGCATAGGGGTCAAATAGCAGCTAATTATACACATAAGTTTAATTATGTCAACATCTTTGAGAAAAAATGCTAACTTATTTATCGAAGATTTAAAAAGTATATTTACCTTACATCTACATACATATAAGTCAATTAGGTTTTCGTCATGAAATTTACAGATTTTATACACAAACATAATAAAGCAAACAACTTGCCTGTCTACATAGTGAGTGGAAACGAGTATTTCCTGAAGAAACAGGCTTTAAATGGGATAAAAAAACAGTTTTATCTTGAAGGAGGAGTTAAAGAAGGCCTGATTGAGTTTAATGGTAAAGACACTAGTAGTAATTTTACAGTTAACCAGACTGAAGGAAATGTCACACAAAATGTTAAAGTTTCTGCATTATTTAATGATATTTTTGATGAAGTTAAAACTGCTCCAATGTTTGGAAAACGTAAGCTGATAATAGTTGAGAATGCTGATGGCTTCCTGGCGAAGTACCAGGAGAAAGTTTCGGAATATATTAAAAATCCTTTTCGCATTAACTGTATGGTATTAGAAGTTTTATCCATAGACAAAAGAACAAAATTAGCAAAGGCAATGAATAGCAAGCAAGGCATCCTTGTTGAATGTAATAAACTCTTTGATCGTCCTGCACCCTGGGAGACAAAGAAACCTGAATATGATAGTGAATTAACAAAATGGATTGTTGTGCATGCCAGGAATTATGGCAAAACAATGAATCTTAAATCTGCGTTTTGTCTCTTGGAAAGAACCGGAAACAGTTTGGCAATTATTGATAGGCAGCTGGATGCATTATCCATTTTTATCGGTGATAGGAGTGAAATCGCCATAGAGGATATTCAAATGTTCTCAGGAGCAGGCCACAGGGAGAAACTATTCAATTTGCTTGATGCTATTGGTATGAAAGATACTATCTCTGCTGTAAAAATGGCAGAAAATATTTTCAATATTGGCATGGAAAACGAGCGCAAAACTATCACTTTTGATCCAAGGTCAATTGCCATAACTATTGTAATTGCATCACACAAAAGAATGAAGGATTTGTGGAAGATTATCAGAGTCCTGGACAAGGGTGGAAATAAAGACGATATTCTAGAAAAAACTTCTGTAAAAAGACCATTTGTGGATAAAATGATAAAACAGGCCCGGAATTTTAAAGAGGAAGAGATGTCTGCAAAATGGAAGTATATGCTTGAGGCCGACTTGTTATGTAAAACCAGTCGTCTATCACCAACCCTCATAGTAGAACAACTGATAGCTAAGTTATGTATGTGGCCAAGAAATGAATTAAACGGTACAGTGTCTTAAATAAAAATATTTCCAAATAGGTGGCAAGGTTTAATTTTTTTATTAGCTATATATGATTTACTTAATAAAAGGATCTTTAATAGGGTGACAATTAATATCAATTTTTGATATAATGGGTGCGAGAAATGAGAGTTGAAGTGAGGGGGGGATATATATCATTAACGCCTGCTTTCAGCATTTAACTGCAAAATAAATTATGAGAAGAAAGATAACGGTTTGGAGGTTACCATGAAGAAATATGATCAAATTCGCAGAAAGCTCATGGATAGGCGAGATGAGATAAAGGGACGTTTAAACAAGGTTGATAAAGATATACTGCATACCGATGGCGCTCCAAGTCCTGATTCCGGAGAACAGGCAGTAGAACGTGAGAATGACGATGTGCTTGAGGCCCTGGGTGGGCTTGCACGTTCAGAATTAGAGAAAATAAATACAGCGCTTGAGCGCATTGAACAGGGTGAATATGGAAACTGTACGTTATGTAAACAGACTATAGCTGCAGAAAGGCTCAAAGCAATTCCTTTTGCAGACCGGTGTATTGATTGTGCGGACAAGGATATTGACGAAGATATAGATTGATAACAGTGGCTCGTCTAACTCTGATTTTTTATTCTAATATCAGTTCAGACTTGACTTGCTCTGGAAATTTTAATAAGTCTATTCCTTGATAGACCATTAACGAGAGGATATTGTGAGCGTACATAAACTTGCAGGTAAAATAGCCCCACGTGAGCTTCTCGTAAATATACCTCGGCTCCTTTCCGCTTACTATACTCACAAGCCAGATATTGAAAATCTGCATAATTTGGTCTCGTTCGGGACCTCCGGACATAGAGGATCCTCACTTAAAAACTCTTTTAATGAGGATCATGTCATGGCTATTTGCCAGTCTATATGCGAACTGAGAAAAGCCAGGGATATTACGGGATCGCTTTATGTCGGTAAGGATACCCATGCCCTGTCAGAAGCCGCGTTTTCCACGGCAGTAGAAGTCTTTGCTGCCAATAACATAGATATTGTGATACAGACCGGTTCAGGTTACACTCCCACACCAGTTATTTCTCACGCTATTTTATTATATAATCAGAATAGAACGTCTGGTCTTGCTGATGGAGTTGTCATCACTCCGTCCCATAACCCACCGGATGACGGAGGTTTCAAATATAATCCTCCAACAGGTGGGCCTGCTGATACTGCAACTACCAATACTATACAGGATCGTGCTAACGAAATAATTATGCAAGGTCTGAAGGACGTAAAGCGCATGCCTATTGAACGTGCGCTGAAGGCTGATACTACACACGAACACGATTATGTCTTACCATACATAAAGGACCTGGAAAATATTATCGACATGAATGCTATCGCATCAGCCGGGCTCAAGATTGGGGTTGATCCAATGGGCGGTGCAGGTGTTGACTACTGGGATCCTATTGCTGAGGAATACGGTCTGGATATAGAAATAGTGAATAAATATGTAGATCCAACATTTTCTTTCATGACGGTTGACAGGGATGGGAAGATCCGTATGGACTGCTCCTCGCCCTATGCCATGGCCGGTCTCATAGGCCTCAAGGACAAATTTGATATTGCCTTTGGCAATGACCCTGATTACGATCGCCACGGTATTGTCACTAGAAGCACTGGTCTCATGAACCCGAACCATTATCTCGCAGTGGCTGTCTGGTACCTTTTCCAAAACCGTGCTGATTGGCCAATAAAAGCGGCTGTTGGTAAGACACTTGTTTCAAGCTCCATGATTGACCGAGTTGCCGCATACATGGGACGTAGACTCAGTGAGGTGCCGGTAGGTTTTAAATGGTTTGTAGATGGCCTTATTGACGGCTCGTATGGTTTTGGTGGAGAGGAGAGTGCTGGAGCGTCGTTTCTGAGAAAGCAGGGGACGGTATGGACAACGGACAAGGATGGAATTATCCTCGATCTACTGGCCGCTGAGATTACGGCGACAACCCAACGCGATCCGGGAGAGCATTATAAAGAGTTACAAGATAAGTTTGGCAATCCCGTTTACGAACGCATTGATGCTCCTGCAAATCGTGAACAAAAGGCCATATTGGGGAAACTCACACCAGATATGGTTGAGGCAGGAGAGTTGGCTGGAGAAAGCATAATCTCCAAACTCACTCACGCTCCCGGTAACAACGCTGCGATTGGGGGATTGAAGGTGGTTACTGAGAACGGCTGGTTCGCTGCCAGACCATCAGGCACTGAAGATATTTATAAAATATATGCTGAAAGTTTCATTGGTATAGAACACCTCAGGAAAATCCAGGAAGAGGCGCAGACTATAGTAACTGCAGCGTTTAAAGCAGCAGGTTTATAATAAAGTTCTTTTTTGTGATCATAGAGCATGGCAGTTTTATGCAAAATCCAAAATATTACATATTGTCTCGATCCAGGCGGACAGAAATCTAACTTCTTCATCTAACTTGAAAAATAACGAAAGCATTTGCAATGTGTTTAGATAAGTTTTTCAATCCTCAGTCTGTTGCGATCATAGGTGCGGTGGAAGATGAACAGAGTATTACATCTGCAATTTTAAATAACCTCCTTGAAATGGGTTACAAAGGGACAATCGTTCCTGTAAATCCGCATCATGAAAAAATATTTGACCTCAAGTGCTATCCTTCGATTTTTGATTGTAAAGATGATATAGATCTTTCAATTATAGCGGTTTCTTCTGATCACGTCCTTGAGATTCTTAACCAGCATATAAAAAAAGAGATTAAGAATGTGATAATTTTAAGTGGTGGATTTGCTGAGACTGGAGACAAGGGGACGGCCCTTGAAGAGGAGATCAAAAGATTGAGCAGGGAAAGTAATATTCGAATAATTGGCCCAAACTGTATAGGAGTCCTGGACAATTACTCAAATTTCAGTACATTTTTTCTTCCGTGGTCAAAGGTGAAACGTCCCTTAAAAGGACATCTGAGCATCTTATCTCAAAGCGGATCATATGCTATAGGTATGCTGGATATGCTAGCTCTCGAAGGTATTGGAGTGTCAAGATTTGTAAGTTATGGAAATCGTGTTGATGTTGGAGAATCAGAACTGATCGAGTATCTTACCGGAGATGACTCTACTAAGGTCATAGGGATTTATATGGAATCTGTAGACGATGGAAGAAGATTTATTCGGGCCTCCCGCCGCTGTTCCGGAGACAAGCATATGGTTGTATTAAAAGTCGGCAGACAGAAATCAGGAATTAATGCGGCGCGGTCTCACACCGGAGCTATAGCCGGCAGGTATGAAATTTATAAGGCTGCATTTAAAAAAGCAGGAATTCTGGAGGTTAATAACCTGGAAGAGTTTGTTGATGCATGTAAAGTGCTCTTAATGCAAAAACCTGCGAGGGGGAATAAGATTCTTGTGTTAACTAACGGCGGAGGATTCGGTGTTGCCGTTTCAGATGCATGTAGCGCTATGGAACTTGATATTGCAGAAACTCCTTCCGGGATCAAGGAGTCTCTCTCCAGGCATTTTCCGGATTTTTTCATTTTTAATAATCCAATCGACCTTACCGGCAGTGCCGGTAATGAGGACTTTGGATTTGCATTGAAAACTGCGTTTGTAGACAATGATTGTTATGATGCTGCAATAATAATTCCGTTAATGCCTCCACCGACTATGACGGAAGGTGTGGTTGACATTATTTCACAAAGGGCAAAGGAATCAGGAAAACCTGTTGTTGTTTGTACAATTGGTAGTGTATATACAAAAGAAATCAAGGAGCGGTTTGAATCAAAAAGTATCCCTGTATTCCTGACACCCGAAAGGGCGGTAAAGGCTATGAATATCCTGGTAGAGAGAGGGAAGATGCATGGCTGTTGAAACTTCAAAAAACCGTGAGACGGAAAAAATTGTGGAAAAAATACTGGCTTCTGGGAGAAAGGTCGCGCTTCCCGATGAATCCCTGGCAATGGTTAAGCTATTTGGGATTGATGTGCCTGATTATGCCTTAGTTAAAACTGCGGAAGAGGCAGTAGAAGTATCTAAGAAAATTGGATTCCCCATTGTTTTGAAGATTGCCTCACAAGACGTAATTCACAAGAGTGATATAGGAGGTGTGGTTGCTAACCTGAAAAATGAAGAGGAAGTGGAAAGGCATTATAAAGAAGTGCTGGATAAACTGAAAAAAATTGTACCGGATGCCAGGATAGAAGGGATGTTGATACAAAAACAACTACCGGAAGCAACACACTTGATCGTGGGGGGGGTATGTGATGAACAATTTGGTCCGGCAGTTATGTTTGGTTTGGGAGGAGTATTTGTAGAACTCTTTAAGGATGTATCCTTCAGGATTGCTCCGGTAACGGAAACTGAAGCGCTGGAAATGATAAAGGAAATCAAAGCATATCCTGTTTTGTCAGGCTATAGAGGTTCAAAAAAACTTGATATAGAACAAATGACTAAAACAATTATTAATATCTCTGAATTAATTACAAATATTAGTACAATAAAGGAAGTAGAGTTGAACCCGTTATTTGCTTATGAGAAATCGGTTAAAGCTGTTGACGCAAGG
>JAIQZR010000142.1 GCA_021777035.1 Candidatus Scalindua sp.
TGGAGCCCAGATCAAACGCCGAATCGGTGCAAAAGGCCTTGACCAGCGGCGTGTTGAGGTCAACCCAGTCCTGCGCTTCCTCGCGCACTGCGGCGTCGGGGTGGTGGTGGGCAAGATCGACATACAGTGCCGTCTCGTACGCCAGCACGCGGGCGCCTTCGGTGGTCGCCTTCATTTGCAGCAGCATGCGCCGCACGTCAGGGTGATGAATGATCTCGGGCGCGCCATTGAAGGCGGTGCCCTGCTTGCGTTCCTGCGCGTAGGCAATGGCGTTCTGCGTTGCCAGCTCGCACTGACCCAAGCCCTGAAAGCCCACCATGATGCGCGCCAGATTCATCATCACGAACATGTTCTGAATGCCGGTGTTGGGCGCGCCCACCATCCAGCCCTTGGCACCCTCGAAACTCATCACGCAGGTGCACGATGCATGAATGCCCATCTTGTGTTCGATGGATGAACACGTGAACGCATTGCGCTCGCCCAGCGTGCCGTCGTCATTGACCAGATACTTGGGCACCACGAAGGTCGACAGGCCCTTGATGCCCGCAGGGGCGTCCGGCAACCGCGCCAACACAAAATGAATGATGTTGTCCGCCATCGTGTGTTCGCCGGAGGTGATAAAAATCTTGCCCCCTTCGATGGCGAACGAGCCGTCATCCTGCGGCGTGGCCTTGGTCTTGATCGACGCCAGATCCGTGCCCGCCTGCGGCTCGGTGATGCACATCGTCCCGGTCCATTCGCCGCTGCCAAGCTTGGGCAGATAGGTCTGCTTTTGCGCGTCGCTGCCGTTGGCCAGAATGGCCTCGAAGCAGCCCGTGGTCAGGCCCGGGTAAAGCGCAAAGGCCACGTTGGCCGAACACAGCATCTCTTCAACCACCTTCGACACCAGGTAAGGCAGCCCCTGGCCATTGAACTCGGGCGGATTCGACAGACCGACCCAGCCCGATTCCCAGAAGAGCTTGTAGGCCTCGGCCATGCCCTCGGGCAGGATCACTTCGCCGTCCTTCCACTGCGCGCCCGTGGCGTCGCCCGGCGCGTTCAGCGGGGCGATCTGCCCCTGGATCAGCTTCGCGGCCTCATCGAGCAACCCAGAAATGAAATCGGGCGTTGCGTCTTTGAACGCATCGATATCAGCAAGCTGCCTGACGTTGAGCACGTCATTGAGGACGAATCCCATCTCACGCAGTGGTGCGGTGAACGTTGCCATGTCGTTGATTCCGAACGATGAAAAAATGAAGGCCGCAAGGCTAGCATTCCGGCGGGTCGAATTCACTGCCGGCACGACGGCGTTTCGTGGAGCAGCCGCTTGCAAGCCCGCACGCGCCCCACGCCCAAAGTCGATTTGGCTTGCCGTACCGCAGCCGCGCCATTACAATCGCGCTCCTTCAAAATTGAAGGCGCGTAGCTCAGCTGGTTAGAGCACTTCCTTGACATGGAAGGGGTCGTTGGTTCGAGTCCAATCGCGCCTACCAATGAAAACAATGAGTCAGGCCATCTTACGGGTGGCCTTTTTCATTTGTACGGCAACGGTACGGCAATCTTTCAGCGGGCTTTGCCGTACGGCCCCAATTTCGTGCCGTACGCACCGCACCACGCACGCCTTGCGTGCCCATCTCCGCCAGTTTGGTAACCGTTGGCGGGTTGTCGGATTCGACCAACCCGGTGAATTGATCGGCTGGGATTGAGGCGACCCGGTTAGCTGTTTTCATCTGACGTTCGGAACGTCCGGCACTTTGCGCGGCTTCTATTCTGGTTAATTTAGGGCCGCCGCCGTCCATAAGTTGAAGACCACGTTTGTTTGCCGTCGTAGTGGCAAAGCGCCACCTGTCGCAGGCTCGGCCCCGGAGCTTTGCTCCTGTTGACGAGGGTGTTGACGCCCCAAGGCGCGAGGCGCAATCAACGTCGCCAGCGCTTCATTCGGGCCCACACAGACGGACCCGACGTCTGGGAGTCTCACTGCATGAGACGTACCTGTGGCAGGCTCCCGGCATTGCGTGTCCGGTGCCGATCAGTGGCGCCGGCCGTCGCCGAGAACGAACGAAACGGGGCGCCATGAACCAACAAAGCCTGTCGGCCTTCATCTGGTCGGTTGCTGACCTGCTGCGCGGGGATTACAAGCAGAGCGAGTACGGCCGGGTCATCCTGCCGTTCACGGTGCTGCGCCGTCTCGACTGCGTGCTGGCGCCGACCAAGGCCGCCGTGCTGGCCGAGAAGATCAAGCGAGAAGCTGCGGGCCTGAATCCTGAGCCTTTCCTGCTTCGCGTTGCCGGGCAGAGCTTCTACAACACCTCGCCGCTGGACATGAAAACCCTCATGGGTGATCAGGACCACATTCGCGAGAACCTGTACAGCTACCTCCAAGCCTTTGCGCCTGCGGTGCGAGACGTGTTCGAGCGTTTCGAGTTCCATGCCCAAGTGGAACGACTGGCCAGATCCGGTCTGCTTTACCGCGTGGTGGAAAAGTTCGCCAACATCGACCTGCATCCCGAGCGCGTCAGCAATCACCAGATGGGTCTCGTGTTCGAGGAGCTGATCCGCAAGTTTGCCGAAATCAGCAACGAGACCGCCGGGGAGCACTTCACCCCGCGCGAGGTGATCCGCCTCATGGTCAACCTCATCTTCGTGGAGG
>JAIQZR010000143.1 GCA_021777035.1 Candidatus Scalindua sp.
GACTATCTCTTCATTTTCCATTATGCTTCCCCAAATAAAGAGTTTTGGTACCGGATCCTTTTCAGGAACATCACCAATTTTCTTCATGAGAGAGGTGAGGGATGAAACATAATCCTGGAATTTTTCAGGTACTGCATTTATTCCCTTCATCAATAATGTGTAGATTTCATAACCTGAATACCCAACGTAACCGTTCCATTGCTTTTGTAAAAATTCAGTAACGTTATCTCTCATTCCGTTGTACAGAGAGATAGTTCGATTAATATCTTCATCCTGTATTTCAAGTTTAAAGTGGTTTTCCAGCTTTTCTTTGAATGTTTGGATTTCATCAGCAAAATATTGTACGGATGCATCGTCACTATTTTTTGGGATATCGAGAAAATAATTAAATTTACTTCCTTTGTCTATTCTTATCCACGCATCGTAGAGCCGTCTCATGCCATCACAGGAATTAGTAAATACAATTCCCTCGAGGTGATCCAGATCTCCCTCTACCTTTTTATCGGTAAGAGTTTTTATATAAGAACATATATTACTGCAGAGAAGTGATTCACCAGCTGCTCCATTTTCATCAGTTATGCCTTTTATCCTTACGGGGTGATATCCTGCGGCTCTAATAATTTCGACGGGTGTATAAGTACAAAAGTAACCAATCTTTGGCATCTTACCATCGTCCAGCTGGGCATCGGTGATTGAAACCTTATTGCTGTCGGTCGTTTCAACGGATTTTACTTTTGGGGCCGCACCTGCATTTTCCAATGCTAATAAGGCTGCCCCTAAAGCACCAATTATTTGCGGTTCTTCCGCTATTTTAATAGTGCAGAGCAGCTTCTTTTCAAGCTCACGTACAACGCCAATATTCTTGGCAACACCGCCTGTCATTACAACAGATTCTTCTAGCCCAACCCTTTTTGCCTGCCCCGATACTCTTTTAGCAATAGAGACGTGCAATGCCTTACAGATGTCAGGAGTCTTGTGGTCAGCTCCAATCAGTGAAACGACCTCTGATTCGGCAAAGACTGTACACAGACTGCTGATAGAGACATTATCCTTTCCCGTAAGAGAGAGCTCTCCCATCTCATCAAGTTCAATCTCCAAAGTTCTTGCCATTACTTCCAGGAACCTTCCTGTTCCGGCCGCACATTTATCGTTCATGGAGAAATCGAGGACATTGCCTTTCGCGTCCAGTTTTATGGCTTTACTATCTTGTCCTCCAATATCTATAACGGTTCTGGCGTCCGGAAAGAAATGGTTTGCACCTTTGGCGTGGCATGTAATTTCCGTTATAACTTCGTCGGCAAAAGGGACTTTAATTCTGCCATATCCTGTTGCAACTACGTAGTCTATATCTTTTGCTTCTAATTTTGTAGCATCTAAGATATGTTTAAATATTTTGTCGCAAGCTTTTTTGCTACTGGCGCCTGTCGCGATCACTTCATAGGCTACGATTTCTCTCTTTTCATTTACTAATACGGCATCTGTTGATAGAGAGCCTATATCTATTCCAAGTGTTAACATTTATATTTTCTCCTTAGAGATCTTTATGAAAGCTGCCTGATGTATCTGTAGGTTTGAAAAATTGCAATCACAAATTCTATCATAGGGGTAATGTGCAGTCAATGCATAGTTTTTGTGCTTGTTTTTCCTGGCGCTTACTTTCCATTTTGCACTTAGACATGGCAATGTAATACCTGAAAGGCATTGGAGTGAGTTACGTGTAGGTTGATGGTTTAAAATTAAGACTTACAGCAACTTATCACCGGGCAGAGCCTGCCTAAGGCTTAACTTTGGTGTATAGTCTTTCAAAGATGACATAAATATTGTAGGGTGGATTAAGGACGAAGGACGAATCCACCAATAATGGATCACGATTGAATGTGGATTCGCTATCGCTTCTTCGAACAAAAGAAGTCGAGGATTTTAATCAATAAAAAAGGCTTATAAGGTTTGGATCCTTATAAGCCTTTTAGTGTGAAGTTATTTAATATTTTGCTCACTTCCTCCCAGTGTTTTCTTGTGTGTATATATTGTACACCAGAGGTAAGCTTCTATTATAACGAGTCAATCATATTTAGACGGTCGTCCTGAAAAAGCTGGTTATTGCCAGTAAGTCCGTAACTACCTTTAGCACGATCCCTCAACTCTCCTACTTTTGATTTGTTCCAGTTGTTGACCCTGGAATAGTAACCAACGATTCTTGTGATACCATTTAGTACGATAGATGCCCTGTCATTCTGAATTACACTCACAAACTCTTGAGCTTTGTCGCAATCCGTAACTTTTCGTACTATTTCTTCGATCGAGACCTCAATGTAAGCTCCTTCGATGCCTTCGGTCTTGCTGTAGTCTCTAATTACGAAAACTTCCTCTTTTGATGGGAATGCTGTGCCAATTACTTCGAGGTCTGACGATAGTTCTACAGCCTCTACGAAAAGAGTCAGGCTCTTCTCAATTTTTTCGGCAACTCCTGTGTTTTCCTTTAGCATTTCTACTGTCACTATCTCCTCCTTCTTGAAAAATTACAAAAAATAAAATAATTAAGCTTTCTAACTGGTTAATTAGCCTAATAACGCACTCATTTAAATGTATTCCGTATTATAGTGTTTGGATACATTTCACTACAATTTTGAAGTGATTAATATACTGATTATAAGCAAAAAGTCAAGTACGTTTTTTGAGAAACATACAAAGTATTGTACCTTTGTGGTATTTATACACTATATTTATAGTTGCAAAGACATTTTATTACAAGAGTTACGGAAGGGTGTATCGTTATTAATATTTGGTGGATTTTTTTACATTTACCCGGGAAATATGTAAAAGGAAAAAGCTTTTTGGGCATCTTGTAGCAATTATGAAATAGACAAAACAGTTTGTTGTTTTCGTAAGGCATTATAAACAAGAAAGATACGACATTGCAGTGCTGGCTGGTTCTTTGCGATATTGTGTTCTTTTCTGAGACCAGGGAGTACTTAGGAAGGAATAAAGAATCATATTTAGGGGAGTTACTAATTATTCAGATATTTTGTTTCTGTTCTAACATTTTATCAATGTATGAGTTGTGGCTTTTCGATTGGGCTGCTAAAGCTCGGTTTTGCAATTTTACTATCTCTTTTTCCGTGCCTTATTTCCAAAGACTATCGGCAGTATTTCATCAACTTTTTCGACTAATTTGAATGATAGGTTTTCTTTCGCTTTCTCAGGAACATCTACCAAATCTTTTTCGTTTCTTTTTGGCAGGATAATAGTGGTGATTCCAGCCCTTTTTGCCGCCAGTACTTTCTCTTTGATTCCACCAACTGGCAAAACTCTTCCCCTTAATGTTATTTCTCCCGTCATTGCAATACGAGGTTTTGTTGCTACCTTCTTGAATAGCGATATTAGAGAGATTGCCATGGTAACGCCGGCAGAAGGTCCGTCCTTGGGAATCGCCCCTGCGGGGATGTGGATATGATAGTCATGTTTAGAGAAATCTTTGATTATAATGTCCAGTAGTTTCGCTTTTGAACGAACATAACTCATTGCCGCTTGAGCTGATTCCTTCATGACCTCTCCAAGCTGGCCTGTTAGCGTTAGTTTTCCGCTCCCCGGCATCCTGGTAGACTCAATAAATAAGATTTCGCCTCCCGCCTGAGTCCATGCGAGACCGGTTGCTACTCCTGGCTCAATAGACCTTTCTGCGATTTCCGAGAAGAATTTTATGGGACCCAGAAATTCATTAACGTTTTTGGCGTTTACCTTAACTGGTTTTTTGTTACCTGAGGCAACTTCTTTGGCTACCTTTCGGCATACGGTACCAATTTCACGTTCCAGATTTCTCAATCCGGCCTCTCTGGTGTAATCACTTGTTATTACTCTGACAGCCTTATCATTAATTTTTAAATTATTGCCTTTTAGCCCATGTGCTTCATATTGTTTGGGAATTAGATACTGTTTTGCGATCTCAAGTTTTTCCTCTGTAGTATAACCGGGCAAATCCAAAACTTCCATCCTGTCTCTAAGTGCGTGAGGTATCGTATCGAGAATATTGGCTGTTGTTATAAACATTACTTTAGACAGATCAAATGGGACATCAAGATAATGATCTGAAAATGAATAATTTTGCTCCGGATCGAGCACTTCTAATAGTGCAGATGAAGGGTCGCCATGAAAATCTGCGACCAGCTTATCTATCTCATCCAGCATATAAACAGGGTTATTCGAGGATGCCTTGCGGAGGCCTTGTATGATTCTCCCCGGGAGTGCACCGACATAAGTACGTCTATGGCCACGTATTTCAGCTTCGTCACGAATCCCCCCCAATGACATTCTGATAAATTTTCTTCCCATTGCCTTGGCTATTGACTTACCTAGAGATGTTTTGCCTGTTCCCGGTGGGCCGACAAAGCAGAGGATAGGCCCTTTCATATCTTTTTTAAGTTTCCTGACGGCCAAATATTCCAGAATCCTCTCCTTGACCTTTTTCAGGTTGTAATGGTCAACGTCTAACACCTTGTGAGCACTGGGAATATTCAGATTGTCTTTCGTTGATATTGACCAGGGGAGTGCTATTAACCAGTCCAGATATGTGCGCGCAACAGTATATTCCGCGGATGAAGGATGCATTCTTGAAAGGCGTGAAAGTTCTCGGTCTGCTTCCTTTTGGGCTTCTTCCGGCAATTTTGCCTGCTTTAATTTTTTTCTTAGTTCTTTTACCTCAGATGCCTGGTCATCTCCTTCGCCAAGCTCTTCTTGTATTGCTTTAAGCTGTTGGCGCAAATAATATTCACGCTGTCCCTTTTCCATTTCGTTCTTAACCTGCGTTTGTATCTTACCGGCAAGTTCTAATACTTGCATTTCATTGTTAATGAATGTATTTATTTTCTGTAATCGTTCTTTTACGTTTGTTGATTCAAGTATTTCCTGTTTTTCAGGTATGCTTATGTTCAAGTGAGAGGATATTAAATCTGAAAGTCTGCCTGGGTTATCTATGTTAACTATGACTATTTTTAATTCTTCCGGCAAGTGGGGAGAGACGGAGATCATGCGTGAAAACTGATTTTTAGCGTTTGTCGCCAGGGCCTCAGTTTCCACATCATCTTTATCAATTATGTCCTCTGATACCTCTACTTTTGCCTTAAAGAAAGGTTCTGTTTCGGTGAACTCTTTAATGTGTACCCTGGAGATCCCTTGTACAAGCATCTTTGCCGTATTATCCGGCATCCTTAACATCTGCAAGACCACAGAAGCAGTACCATACTCATACAGGTCTGATGTCAGCAGCTTTTCTTTTTCTTCATTTTTATGAGTTACAAGTGCAACAAATCTGTTTGTTGCTAAAACATTGTCGAGCAATTTAAGTTCTTCATTTGTAGTAATTCCCAAAGCAGTCACCATTTGCGGGAAGACAACAACATCTTTTAGCCCTAGAACCGGCAATTCGTCAGGCACCTTCAACGATTCTGGCTCAAATTGCCCGGGAATCTTTGGCTTATCGAGTTCCGTTTTTCCTGAATTAGTTGGATTTTCTTTTTTCGCTTTCATTGAAGTGCAAATTTAGTACGAGATTTTAATAGATATTGTAGAATTAAAAGCTTTTTCGGCCTTTGGTATAGTTATCACGATAAATCCGTTTTCGTATGTAGCATGGATCTTGTTTGCATCAACTTGTTTGGGAATCTTTATCTTTCTCTCAAAGTACCCGTATCTAATCTCGACCTGATAAAAACACACTTTTTGATGGGAAGGATCGTCGCATCTCTTTCCGCTTACTGTGAGTATGTGGTCTGAGTATAAGACTGATATATCTTCAGGCTTGAGGCCGGAAACTGCCATTTTTACTATAATATTTTTTTCAGTTTCATGTACGTCGGTGGGGGGTTGCCACGGGGTTGACAGCGCAAAATCATGGCTTTTTGCCATAAAGAAGAATTCTTCAAAGAGCTGTTCAATACTACTGTGTTTTGCCATCAGTTTTTGTGATAGTTCATCCGATATAAAAGCCATTTTGTCCTCCCCTTCCGTATATGTTCATGTCTACGCCTAACGCCAGGTCTGTGTGCTGTTCAATGTTGCTTTTGCCAGCAACGTAAGGTTGGTTTAAGAGGGATTAAAGGCTCTGTGGTATTTAAATGAGCAAAACTTCGAAAAAAATAAGTACTTGAATATAACAGCTTTGCAAAGTCCATTCAACAAAAAAGCCGACCTAAGAACTTAGGTCGGCTTTTAAAAAACTATGGTCTAGATTTTACTGAGGAACCGGATTTTAATACATATCTCCGTATCCACCATATCCACCGCCACCTGCTGGCATAGCTGGGGCCTTCTTCTTTTCCGGCACTCTTCCTATCATCGCATCAGTGGTCAATAGAAGTGTTGCAATACTTGATGCATTCTGGATTGCAGCCCTTACTACTTTAGTGGGATCTACAATGCCCTGTTTAACCATATCGCAATATTTAGCTTTGCTTGCGTCATAGCCCTCATTACCCTCGGCATTCGTGACATTCTCCACAACGATAGCGGCATTACCTCCTGCATTTTGAACAATCTGACTTAAAGGTGCAGACAAGGCCCTTCGGACGATGTCAACGCCTATTGATTCGTCGCCCTTAAGTTTCAAGGCTTTTAGTTTTCCGATCGCCCTGATCAGTGCGACTCCACCACCAGGCAATATACCTTCTTCAACGGCAGCCCTGGTAGCATGCAAAGCATCCTCTACTCTTGCCTTCTTTTCTTTCATTTCACTTTCAGTTGCTGCGCCAACATTTATCAGTGCAACACCGCCAGTCAATTTTGCGAGTCTCTCTTCCAGTTTCTCTCTATCGTAGTCAGAAGTGGTACTCTGTATTTCTGCCCGTATCTGCTCTATTCTCCCTTGTATTGCTTCGCTGCTTCCTGCGCCCTCTATAATAGTCGTGTTTTCTTTATCAATCTCAATCTTCTTGGCCCTGCCAAGATCTTTTAACTCTATTTTTTCAATATTTATACCTAAATCTTCAAAGACTGCCTGTCCGCCTGTAAGTGTCGCAATATCTTCCAGCATCGCTTTTCGTCTATCACCAAAGCCAGGTGCCTTTACAGCGGCACATTTTAATGTTCCACGAAGTTTGTTGACTACAAGGAGGGTCAACGCCTCTCCCTCAATATCTTCTGTGATTATCATTAGAGGTTTGCCACTTTGTGCAACTTTTTCTAAGACTGGCAATATAGTTTTTGCTGCTGAAATCTTTTTTTCATGGATGAGGATATAAGGATCCTCTAAAATGGTTTGCATCTTTGCAGGATCCGTTACAAAATATGGAGAGAGATATCCTTTGTCAAATTGAAGACCTTCAATCCATGTTGATTCTGTTTGAAGACTCTTTCCTTCTTCGACCGTAATGACACCATCCTTACCTACTTTTTCCATCGCATCAGCAATAATATTACCTATTTCTGTATCGTGATTTGAAGATACGGTGCCTACCTGTTCAATCTCTTTTCTGCCTTTGACAGGTATG
This sequence comes from Candidatus Scalindua sp., assembly GCA_021777035.1. Taxonomy (GTDB): domain Bacteria; phylum Planctomycetota; class Brocadiia; order Brocadiales; family Scalinduaceae; genus Scalindua. The sequence goes on from JAIQZR010000143.1 coordinate 7,482, forward strand.
CTCATCTCTCTTAGCGAATCTACAACCTTATCAACTGCTTTTTCGATACCTCGTTTCAGCGCCATCGCATCTGATCCGGCAACTACATTCTTTAGGCCTTCTGTAAATATGGCCTCTGCAAGTACTGTAGCGGTAGTGGTTCCGTCACCTGCAACGTCACTGGTCTTTGCGGCTACAGACTTTACCATCTGTGCACCAATATTTTCCAAATGATCTTCTAACTCTATCTCTTTAGCAACCGTTACACCGTCTTTGGTTATTGTTGGTGACCCAAAACTTTTCTGTAGTATTACATTTCTTCCTCTTGGGCCAAGAGTTATTTTGACAGCAGAAGCGAGTTGATTGATACCTCTCTTCAAAGAGTCAAACGCATCCTGGTTAAAAACAATTTTTTTCTTTTCAGCCATATTTCAAAAACCTCCTTTTTATCTGTTCTATCTAATATAAATTAGTTTTATATATATTGAGAATAAATGTAAGTAGCAAAAAAAATGCCTGATGTGCAAAATTATGATTTATTAATTCTGTTATTTTAATTAGTTTAGTCATAAAGCGTTTCTTATCAACGACTCTTAGTCTTCAAGATATGGGGAAAATGATATAATTTTTTTTGAACTAAAGGGTTGGATTTTGTCATGCTGCCGAATTGGCAGGTGCTTGACATCGTGAATACTCAAGAGAATGTCATACTGGCAGTTGACTTAAAGAGGAGGTGTTTTTTTTATTAAAAACAGTTGTAACATGTTTATGTTATTAGTCTTAGAAGTCTCTTGAAATGAGATTTGCCGAAGCGGGGATTCGAACCCCAGCAACAAAGTTGTAAGGGGTTTGTGTATATATATTTAACAAGACAAAAGCCTTTTTCAGTGCCGTTCCGGTGCCGTTTATAACATTTCAACATTCTGATCGAGTGCTACAAATGGAAGCCTTGGTTTCCTTCTCCTATCACACCATGTTTTTCCCTCTTGGTTTTGATAAGTAATTGAATATTATGATCCAAGAATTGATACAACCTACAAGCTTTCATACCAAACTGAAATACCTTATTAAATGATGAATATGTTTTTCATAAATCAAGTTTATTGTTGACAAAAAAGTCAAATAAATGCTCTAATTTACTCTAAGTTATATTGTTTAGTACACATCCACGCAAACCTTTCAGTATAAGTTGTCTTTTTTTCATATAAATACTTATTCTTAGTGGGAAAAGTACCGATAATATAAACAAAAAGGAAAGGAGAAGGTATTATGGCAACACCAATAAGAGAAACACCTGTTTTATCAGGAAAAGATTCAGAACGCTTTTTGAAAGATATAAGGGCAAATGAGAGCAAAAGGGTTCCTCAAAAAGATTACGATAGAGCTGTGAGGACTTATAATAAATTGATGAAGAATGCTAAACTTTGATAAAAACATGTAATATGCTAAAATGGACAGCGACTCCATCTTTAAACGACTAACCATCAAATCCACCTTAAAACCATTCGATTGTGACGATTCTGACCTAAACGATTTCTTCTATAACGATGCTTTAGATTTTCTAAAACAGCTTTTAGCCGTTACTTATGTTTTAGAAAATAAAAAGGAAACGATAGCCTATTTTAGCATTTTAAATGATAAAATAGACAACAGGAATCCTGAAACTAAAAAAAGAATTTCAAAACCACTTGAGAAACTATTGCCACATCCAAAGCGTTTGCGTTCTTTTCCTGCCGTTAAAATAGGAAGGCTTGCAGTCCATACTGACTATAAATATAATAAGATTGGAACAAAACTTATCGATTGGATAAAGGTGTCTTTTACCATAAAAAACAAAACAGGTTGCAGGTTTATTACTGCAGATGCTTATAAAGCATCACTAGGATTTTATGAAAAGAATGGGTTTAAGTACCTTACTGATAAAGACAAGAATAAGGAGACGAGATTAATGTACTTGGATTTATTTCCTTTCCGAAAGAGCTAATAACATCCCACCAGTAACACCCCTGTGTATCTTGATGTTTAAGTCTCCTGCTTTCTGTATATACCCCCTTTATCGTGTTCAGACTGTGAGTGGGTGTATAGTGTATACATGAACATACCCTCTAGCCGCAAAACCATTGACAAAAAGCCAGCTTGCCATCATTCCTCTTAAAACTATCCATATATCAAGTGTGATCAAACCGTAAAATCAAGTACATACTCTGATTACCTAAATTAATATTTTCACTTTTTTGTTGATTTGCTAGTAAAACGGTGTAGGCTTACGTGCGTTAATATACATTTCATTCACAAGAGGTGGATTATGAGGAAGCTGAGGGTGGATGTCTCAGGTCTGTCACTCGAAGAAAAGGTTTTAAAGCTCAAATCTGATAAACCTTAAAGATAAAAAACACTTCAATAATTCTCCTATCAACACCTAAAAAATAATAGCTATATCGTAGTGATAAAAATATTATCCAGTGTCGTTCCAGTGCCGTACTTATTGTTACGTTCAGAAGGTTAAGCCTTTTTGCGTCAAAGAGTTAAGATTTGCCGAAGCGGGGATTCGAACCCCGACATCCTTGCGGACACTAGATCCTGAACCTAGCGCGTCTGCCAATTCCGCCACTTCGGCATATTGTTTTGGTATAAACGACTTACATTTGTAACTGTTATTTGTGTAGCGTTTGCAGCATTATTTCTGCAAAACATTCTGTTGGTTTTCATTACTAGTAACTGTCATTATTATGACTGAATCAATGATGTCGTCTATGTTCCCGTCTTCATTTTTCGTATAGTCAATGCTTACCTTTGTCATCTTGATCGGTACATAATTATCAGCTTTTTTATTACTTTTCTTTTTGTCAGTCATGGTTTTGGTCTCTTTTTTTGTTAAGGCGCTGTCAGTATGTCCTCGCAAAGGGTTTCCCCGGTAATTGGATCAATCAGCCTTATTCCCCATGTAATGCCAGTCGGGAAAAATTGCGTATCCATAATGTCCAGGCAGACATGAAATCCGGCAGGAAGCACGATAGAACGGTCAGCGCCTATACCTAAGACCCTGTATCTCTGCTCCTGTATCTCCGCCCACACCTTAATCTCTGCCGGCACAGGTGCGTTTCCTGGGTTACTAATACATATATTGACTGCATATGCAGGGTCAACGCCTACCTTTGATATGGAGCATGTGGGGTCTGGCACAACGCCGATAGGCGTGTAGTTATATACAATGTCCCAGTTTGACCAGAAATTAGTATCCATCCTATATTCTGTGCCACCGCTAATCCCGCTCACATTTATTCGTGCAGTAAGCCTTGGTGACATATCAAAAATACCATCGCCAATGAAGCTGTCAGCCTCATCACCAGAAACGATTTGAGTGATCGGCCCGTCGTTATCAATCCCTGCTCCACTAACAAGTCGCCAATCACTATAAGGGTCTAAAACTAACGTACCAGTCCCGCCCGATCCACGAAACCCAGCCCGTGGGCCATCCCATGACGGCTCTCTAGTGAGATAACCTTCCGTGCTCCATTGTAGATTAATATGTGCGCTAGAATCGGATGTGTTACGGATATAGACGCGAGTGTACTTACTAGCGTCTATACGCCGATATTCTACGCTGTCGAGGGTGCCTAATGAAGGATCGAACAGATTGAATGATGCGCCCTGGGTATCGTCTATTGACCACGAAGAATTGTCAATATGGCTATATGATAAATCAAAACTGACGTTCTGGGTCATTTGCGCGCTCTCGGCGGTTATGGATAGCAATGAAAATATTACAATAAATATAATTTTTCTCATTTTGTTGCCTCCTCCAATTTGGTTTTCCCGCACCTATTTGTTTCCATTGCCGTCCTGACAGCTTCTTTTTCGCCACGGACATTAGCGAGTTCAGACGCTTCCATTCCGTCACCTTGTCCATAGCCGCGAAACCACCACTGCATTTTGCTGGTCTTTATCCTCTGTTCTTGGGCAATAACAAGCTGATTTTCACGACGTGCAAGGGAATCGAGTTCCGCAGCAAGTTATATTACAATCGAATCCTTCATAGCTAAGACTGGATACATACGATCCCGTGATCTGCGCTGAAGGGGTAAGGCATATTTATGCAACCTGTCAGGCTTATCATCACAATAGCAAGCATCAATATGGCTGCTGTCTTTTTCACAATACATACCTCCTTGTATTTAATCTATCAATACCGCATTCCTACAACCCTATATAAAAATACAATCTCGCTCTCTTTTCTCAAGACTGGTTGGTGGCCGTGGTTATTTATACTGTGCAAGACCACCAGGTGATGTTCATTGTCTTTATGGTATTTTTTAAGTAGCTGTGAGCCGTCCTTTAGCTGCACAAATACAATGTCTCCATTTCAAGCATTTGTTGTACAGCCGCTTATGCCTTTTTTCCTGGCTCCGTATATTTTGAATTCCTACAATTAAATAAAGAAAGAATTATGTTTTGTACAGGGACAGCAGTACCAAATACGTGTATGCGGTCTATTATTAAGCCTTGAAGTTTGATGGTATACTTGCTAATATAGAAAGCTTTAGATCAGTTTGTCAACATGGAAATTGTATCAACTAACAAAAAGGCTCGTTTCAATTATGAGATTATTGAAAAAATCGAAGCGGGGATTTCGTTAAGAGGCACAGAAGTTAAATCCGTTCGTAATAAGAATGTGAGTATAGCAGAGAGTTATGCACAAATTAGGGAAAATGAGGTTTTTCTTCATAATTTGCACATAAGCCCATACGAGCAGGGAAATCGAGAGAATCACGACCCTATACGTGTAAGAAAACTACTTCTTCATAAGCAGGAGATAAAAAAACTAGTTAGTAAAATACAACTAAAGGGACTTTCTTTAGTCCCTCTCTCAATTTATTTAAAGAAAGGAAAAATAAAGATTGAGCTGGCAGTTGGCCGAGGCAAACGATTGGTAGATAAAAGAGAGTCCATAAAGAAGAGATCAATTGATCGCGAAATTGCTCGTATCGTTAAAAAATGAGAAGGTGGATATAGACTTACTAAATGGGGGCGAAAGGTTTCGACCGAGTAACTGGATACAAAAGTTGCACTCTGAGGTGGTCAGGCGGCCTCATAAAAAACCTGGCAAAAACTTAAATGCTGATAATGAACTAGCATTGGCTGCGTAAAACCAGCCGCGTCTTTTCAACTCTCTCCTGCGGAGTTGAATAGGCGAAAAATAGCAGGATAGTCAGACCTTTTCGCTCAAAGGGGGTTTGGCGAAACTTTATTTTGAGATAGTTGTTTTGAAGGCCTGTCTGTCGGCATTTGATACGGCGAAATTAAAGGATAGACTATGTGTGTAGACGCTTTTGTTGAAATACTTTGGGACGCGGGTTCGATTCCCGCCGCCTCCACCATTAGTATTGTTTAAGCTATTTTAATTCATGGAAAAAATATTAGACGAATGAAGTCAATGACCAAAAATGTAGATATCCAGGCGTACATTCCAAAGCCAATTGAATGGGATTCGTTTCTACAGAAGGTAAAAAAGGTACTTGCCTCTTACTCTAGCGATGTAGTGTAGATCGCCTCAGGATCGAGAAAAAAAGTTTAATCTCATCTCTCCAGTTTCCGTTGGGCTTACAAACAGCATTAACCGATTCCTCAATACAGCTAAGGCTGGGCTTCCGGTTCCATTCAATCAGATTTGTCTTGTAGGATTGATCTGTCGTTATATGTATTCTGCCTACTCAACCAAATCAGACTTGAGCTTTAGCGAGACAAAACATAAAATTGTTTTTTTCTCAGACCCTACTATTAAGATAAAACCCCCTTCAAGCATGAAGCATATTACATACAAAATCACCTATTTCTTACTAGTTGTCCTCATACTTTTTAATTTTGTGTGTTCAGAAAGTATATGGGCTACACCTGGGGACGAAAAACTAAAGGTAGAGATAGATGCTATATTACAGAAGTATAGACCAAAAGGTACGCATGTTGGAATAAGCATCTTCTCCGTAAGTAGAAACAAGTCTCTATATAAAAGCAATTCTAATAAGCAGTTTGTAGTCGCTTCCAATATGAAGTTGTTTACGACAGCAACGGCTCTGGTCTATCTTGGTGCAGGTTTTGAATACAAAACGGAAATATTTTATCGTGGTGATGTCTCTGCTGATGGCAAACTGAATGGTGATATTATTATAAAGGGAAGCGGTGATCCTAATATATCAGGAAGGTTTTTCGACGGCAATGTGACCGCCGTCCCTGCCTACTGGGCTGACAAGATCAGGGAGAGTGGTATACGAGTAGTTAATGGCGATATCATTGCAGACGACAGCATCTTTGATAGAGAATTTGTTCATAGTAACTGGCCAAAAGATCAACTCACGAAATGGTACTGTGCGCCGATAAGCGGTCTATCTTTTAATGATAACTGTGTTGATGTTATAGTGAAACCCAGCAGTAAACCCGGTAGCCTCATAACCGTGCAGATTGAACCGGACACATCTTATGTGAAAGTAATTAATAAGTGTAAAACCACCACATTGAAATCGAAACAGTTTTATTCATTGTACAGGAAACCATTTACAAACCAGATTTATCTTAAAGGTTTTTTATGGTCAAAGAGTGGGCCGAGGAGAGAGTGGATGACGATACATAATCCGCCTTTGTATCTGGCTACTGTGTTTAAAGAGATATTAGAGGACAAAGATATCGATGTTATGGGGGAAGCAAGGGTTGTTAAAGAGTCAGATATGAATGCCGGGAATATACTTAATAAGCTAGTAGTTACTACTTCAAGTTTAAGGCAATCTATTACCGTGGCCAATAAACGAAGTCAGGGGTTTTATGCAGAGCAGATATTGAAGACCCTTGGGGCGACCATTAATAATGAAGGAACTTTTTCAGGAGGGCTCAAGGTAGTTGCAGATTTCCTCACAAAATTAGGAATTTCTGAAGACCATTATCACCTTGATGATGGTTCCGGTTTGTCTAAAGAGAACAGATTAACACCCGATACTATAACAACACTATTGGACTACATGTATAACCACAAATATGCCGGGATTTTTCTAAAATCACTTCCTATATCGGGGACAGACGGAACGCTTAAAAAACGGTTGAAAGAGGAACCATATAAATCGAGAGTCAGGGCTAAGACTGGATATGTCAGCGGTACCAGAACACTTTCCGGATATGTGAAAACACTAGACGAAGAAGTGATAGCTTTTTCGATACTGGTAAACAAAATTAAAGGTGGTACCTGGCAGGCAAAACGCCTTCAGGATGTTATATGCAGATACTTGGTGACGTGTAATTAGATACTGATTTTACGAATTAACTTTGATTTAACATTTACAATTAATCGTAATTGTTTCAAATCCGGAATCTCGCCATGGCGGGCGTGGACACCTCTCGAAAAATCCTCGGCGCCTTTTATCCGGGGAAGGGGGGGGGGGGTAAAATCCCCCTGCTTTCACAGGGAATCCAGTTTGTAAAATGAGATGGTAGTTTTTCATTTTTATATTTCTCACGCCAAGCCGCTGAGAACGCAAAGGGAAAGAAGGCTTTTATCTTTTAATCTCTGCGGATCTAATTCCCCGCAGCTTGTGCGGGGTAGTTCATTTTCTTTATTGTATTTTCATGGCGATATTTGCGGCTTGGCGCCCGCCCGAACGACGTAGTCGGGCAGGTGATGGAAAAATAGGTTTTGCCCCTTTTCGCATATTTCGTGGTTAAAAAATTGCTGATGGTCACGCGTCTAAGGTCGTGCCTGAGGCAGATCCGCCTATGGTGTGACAGACTCGCCTCGGGAGAGCCTAACCCGCACTTAAAAGTCCTTTCACCAATAAAAGCAGTCCTCTCCTTGCATCTTTATTCTTCATAGATCTATAACCTTCTATCAGGCACTTCTCTTCCGCATTCAGTTTTATAGTTTTGATGATTTTTGTGAAATATTTTCTGTTTTCTTCCCATATTTGATTCATCTCTTTTTCTTTGTGATCATTAAAGAAGTATAAAACCGGTATTCTAAGAGAGGCAGCGATTCTATCAAGCTTTTCTGCTGATATTGTAGATCGGCCGTTTTCATACTTCTGGATCTGTTGATAGCTTACACCAACCAGATTTCCCAGGATTGTCTGGGAAATTCCCATATCCTCTCTAATAGCTTTAATCCTTTTGCCGATTTCCGTGTTTCTTGAGATGTTCATTTGTGCATGATTTTACAACTTCCAGTTGCACCAGTCCACCTGCCAGTGGTTGTATTAATTTTATTGACAAAAACAACTACCGGTTGTAGTCTATCCAGAGGTTGATAGTTTCACTGCAGTAATGCTGTACAGATATATACGACCAGGGAATATGCCAGCGGTACTACTGAGAATCAAACACTAAAAATGGAAGAACCAAAGTAAAAAAGAGGATTGAGGAAGTAATTATTCAGTGAAGACCGATGTCTACCTATTTGGTAGATTGCAAAGTTGTGCCATGTCACACATGTGTGCCGTCACACGTTTGTGACATGGCACAACTTTCTTCTCTATTACCTTTTTTTAGCTTATCTTAAAAAATAATAATAAATATTTTTTTTGTAGTAAGTAGCAATGTGATAACAACATCAACATCATAGATCCAAGGTAAATAAAGCTAGCATGTAATACTTCTACATTGGCACATGGTTTGATGTTGAGTAGTCACTTGAGAAAAAGGATAAAATTCTAATAACTACACGAAGTAGAGAAAGGAGAGAATTTGGCATCAAAAAATTGGACGATACATAGCACTATTAATGTCCAGAGTCGGTGGTTTCTTTATAGTTGCACTTTACTACTTGCTGAATAATTTTATTTTCAAAGGAGGGAAAATCTAAAATGATCGGTCTAAAGTTTAACTTTATTACAAAGCGGAGTTGTTTTAAAACAATTAAAGTTGCTGCAACGTATTTAGCATGTCTAACAATTCTATTATATAGCCTGGGCTGCGCAAGTCTTATCAGTAAATCGGAATACCCAGTTAATATTAGCAGTGACCCGGAAGGAGCGGAAATAACGATAACTGATGAAGCTGGAAGAGTCGTTCATACAGGAGTGACTCCGGAAACAGTAACATTAAAGACTAAAAGAGGCTATTTTAAAGGCAAAAATTATACCGTGACATTCAATAAGCCAGGATATGATAGTCATTCAGCAGTTGTTGTCCGTAAAGCAGACGGCTGGTATGTTTTTGGTAATCTGGCATTCGGCGGTCTGATTGGATGGCTAATTATTGACCCTGCAACTGGGGCGATGTGGAAACTCGAACCGGATGTAAGCGCTAAACTTACAACTAAAACATCTTCATTAAATATTGAGGAGCAATCAATTAAATTCACCCGGTTGAAGGATGTCCCGAAAGATCTAAGAAATAAGATGATTCCGATTAACTGAAAAAAACTAAGCAGTTGAGATTGTCGCCCAATATTTTGACGTTTGTTGGGCGCAATTCTACTTATCTAATAACATAGGGACGGCGACTATTTCTTGGCTGGGAGGTTATACGCAGAACAACAAACGGTCGCTGTCCCTATTATCCCCCAACATGGAACAAAGTCGATAAATTATCTTAAGATAGCGTTAATTTTTACAGGGAGGTAAATGAATGAATGTTTCCACAACCATACCACAAAGTAGTAAGTTGGTTTCTTAAATACTATTTCATACAAGAATAGTATGAACTGTGACTTTTTGAAATCATTTTAGATTCTACACCAATACTATTAACAAGTGATGTTCACGTTTCAATAATACGTCTATCCATAGTGATAGAACTATAAACCTGAAATTAAATATATAGGGGGGAGAGTTATATGAAAAAGATTTATTCAGTGCTAATAGCGGTTTGTATAATCATTCAGTTTGCTTGTATCTCATATGCTGATATTGTCGATATCGATTCAAAGGTTAATGACGAAAGCAATCCTATAGTTTTATCACTAGATGCAGGTACATATAACGTTATACCAATAGGAGTCCAAGACGACGGCGTATATGATGCTTGGAATGCCTGGGGCTTTACCCAGGGTTGCGATGAAGACGGCGCTAATTGTACAAAGGGATGGCTGAACACCTATTATTTATCATCAAGCGAATTTAGCGAAAAAGTAATTAGCGATGGAATTAAGTATGCAAATGCAACCTTGGCACTCGATAACGCACTTAGCACATCATTCATACTTACTTCTGATGCGGACGTAAGTTTTTATATTGAAGACAGTCCTTCTTCAGATAATGTAGGAGGGATGTCATTAAATGTCTCAAGAGCGGCAACCGTGCCATGTAATGAGTTCCGGGTAAATACCTTCTACGAAGGTCATCAATCAAGCAATGATGTGGCAATGAATGACAATGGATACTTTGTTATTGTATGGGAGGATGCCAGTGGACAAGATGGAGATAGCAATGGCGTTTTTGGGCAACAATTTAATCCTTCCGGCGATTTGCTTAATGGACAGTTTCAGGTAAATACTACGACCATTGGTGGTCAGTCTGGCGGTAATGTAGCAATAGACAGCGAGGGCAACTTTGTTGTTGTATGGTCAGATCTCAGTGGTGATGATCATAACATTATGGGTAAACTATACGATGCCAATGGTAATGTTGTAAAAGATGAATTCCGTGTCAATACCACACTTGAATTTAATCAAATCGCTCCAGATGTTGCAATGGATGCGGTTGGAAATTTTGTAGTAGTATGGAGGCAAGCGGCAAGTGGAGCGGAGGGCATTTATGGCCGATGTTTTGATGCGGGAGGTACTCCGCTCGGTGATGAGTTCAAAATTAATGATAGACCACAACCTGAAACCAATGCGGATGCCCAAGTCGCAATGCGCCATAACAGGTCTTTTGTCGTTACATGGGGTGAATCGGATGATGGAAATGGTAGCGGTATATACAGACGTCGTTATGATGCTTCCTGTTTGCCTTTAGAAGACCCGCAATCGGTAAACACGACAACAGCAGATGATCAACAACTTCCAGCTATTGCAATAAACGACTTTGGGGATTTTGTTATTGCCTGGCAGAGCAAGCAGCAGGATGGTGATGGTTTAGGGATTTTTGCCAGAACATTCGATGCTTCTGGTAATCAGCTTTGTGGTGAGTTTCTTGTGAATAATGAGACCGCAGGTGATCAATCCAGAGTTGATGTTGCGATGAAGAATAGTGGTGAATTCACAATTACTTGGACATCTCCGCCATTAGTTGGTTCTGTTGATATATTTGCCAGAGACTTCAATACTGACTGTACGCCTAAAGGCGGTCAATACCGAGTTAATATTACAACCGATGGTCATCAGTTAGAATCCAGGATTGGAATAGATGCCAATGGAAGGTCTGTAATCACATGGGATGATTTCAGTGGTCAGGATGGAAGTTCATCCAGTATTTATGCGCGGTTATTGCCATGTATTGGCCCTTGTTTACTAGATTTTGACCTTAGCTTCACAGGAGGTACACTTAATATGGACTTCACTGTGGGCTCGACATCTCCGGCAACCTGGAATGTTTATTTATCTGTGGCTGATATTGCCATTCCGTTATTTTCAATTCCACTTCCAGCCCTTGATCCACCAATATCTGTTCCTATCTCAATCCCTGGGTTCCCGGATCTAGGAGGGATTGGAGTTTTGACGACCCTTACTACAGCAGATGGAATAATCTGCTCTGATTGGGAAACGGTTGATACCAGTCAATAGCATTAAAAGATCATAAATAGTAATAGGGGACAGTGGTCGAATTTAACAACCACTTTTCAGGAATTCAGGTTACACACTAAATATTAGAATACCAAAAGCGTTAAGGTGTTTTATAGGAAAGGAGTTAAGTATTATGAGGGCTTTGTTTTTATACTTATGTTTTGTTGCAACCATAGCCGCTTTAAGTCCGGTGTCATACGGTGAGTTTAGTTACGATCTTGATAGGCTTACTGTGAAATCAGGTACATCTTACCTTCGTGGATGAATTTGATGATGATGTGGAGCCTCCCAGCGGGCCAGATGGGCCATTAACGTACAGCATATTGGTTGGTTCATTCTCTATAAACGCAGAAAGTGGTGGAGTACTGAATATGAATAGCGATGATGCGGGTATGTTGGGTGATGATGAACTTGCTATTAGTATTTCTCCTTTGAGTAGTACATATTCTTTTACTCCAGGTTCTGGTGGTTTTGTAGAGGCTAAATTCAGTTTCCCAGGTGGGATTGTGAATAATTCGTTCCTTGATTTGGACATCGCTTCTCAACCTTGGGAGCCTAGCAATCCAAATGAAGCAGTAGAACTGAGTATTGGAATGGACACACCGGGAGTGATTTCCGCATCTTTTGTGGCTTACGTAGATGATGGCCTAACTGAAGTGGAGATAGACATTGACGAAATAGATATAACCGGTCTTCTCGCTACAACTACAAATTTAACGGTGAGACTTGATATAAGCACTGCTAATATAGTTACCGCATCCCTTGATATCGGTAGTGATGGTACGTTTGATTTAATAATGTCAGGCTCTTATACACTGACATTTCCTGGAGGTAAACCCTATACATGTAGTTTTGGGCCAGGGATGGATGTAACTGCTTGTACTCTAAACACGGATCTTAGCTTCGTAGGAGACACCCTTAATATGGGATTTTACTTGGGTACGCAAGAACCGGCAACTTGGAATGTTTATTTATCGGTATTCGATGTTCTCGTGCCTTTATTCTCAATTCCACTTCCGGCCCTTGATCAGCCGATATCTGTTCCTATATCAATCCCTGGGTTCCCGGATCTAGGAGGAATTGGAGTTTTGACGACACTTACTACGGCAGATGGAATAATCTGCTCTGATTGGGAAACGGTTGATACCGGTCAATGGTATCGAATGATCATATAGAGGCAGAGGCTATTAGGGGGAGCTTTCTGCAGAGCTAATGTGGTGGAAAGACAAATAACATAATTTTAAGAAAGGAAAAAGAGATGAAAAAATATTTGTTAATTTTAATCCTTGGTTCTCTGATATTTTTAGGCATGGAAACGAACATCATGGCCCAACAGGATGAATCGTGGATAGAGTTGCGCATTGAAAAAAGCCTTGATTCAGATGGAGAATTTTATGACTTTGATTTCGATTTTGATGGAATACCTATAAACATGGACATATTAGAGGCTTTTCTTCTT
>JAIQZR010000144.1 GCA_021777035.1 Candidatus Scalindua sp.
TTTCTGCGACCTAACACAAACTATGAACTATATTTGGCCGGTTCTAATATTATTGACAATGACCCTTATCCCGGAGTTATAAGAATAGTTGGAGGAATGAATAGTGAGTTGATAAGCTCCCGATCTATTTCCTTTACTACTTGCTGAACAATTTTATTTTCAAAGGAGGGAAAATCTAAAATGAGCAGACTGAAGTTTAACTTTATTGCAAAGAAGAGTAGTTTGAACACAATAAAAGTTGTAGTGACATATTTTATGAGCCTCACAATTCTACTATATAGCTTAGGGTGCGCAAGCATGCTCAGCAAATCAATATATCCCGTTAATATAAACAGTGATCCGAATGGAGCTGAAATAACAGTAACTGACGAAATGGGAAGAGTTATTTACACAGGCGTGACTCCAACAACAGTAAGGCTGAAGACTAAAAGAGGCTATTTTAAAGGCAAGGACTATACCGTGGCATTCAAAAAACCAGGATATGATAGCTACTCAGCGGTTATCAGACGTAGTTCAGATGGATGGTATATTTTTGGCAATTTGGCATTTGGTGGTTTGATTGGATGGCTTATTGTTGATCCTTTAACGGGTGCAATGTGGAAATACGAACCGGATGTAAGTGCAACACTTACATCTAAAACATCTTCATTAAATACTGAGGAACAATCCATTAAGATTGTCCATTTGGAAGATGTTCCGGAAGATATAAAAGAAAAAATGGTCCAGATTAATTAAAAAGAGAAAAGCGGTTAAGATTGTCGCCCAGCATTTAGTCTTTTGTTGGGCGCAACTCCGCTTATTTACAAATGAAAAGATCTATATCTTTCCGGAACATAGCCAAATGTTTAGTTGTTTTGGTCCTCGTTGCGTTATCTACTGCCGGGTGTTTTTCTCGCAACAGTGACCGAAGGACAACAGGAGAAGAGCCTTTTTTCCAGGACGAAGAAAGGCTTGCTGAACATGGCAAGAAAACTACCCTGGACAGAATTTATCAGATTGATCCTGGAAGTAGAGAATTTAATATTTCAGATAATTTTTATATAAACCCACCCAGGAAGATTGCAATATTACCGTTTGATAATCTGATAGGTGGTAAATATATCCTGAACTCAGTACCTATCCCCAGATTCAGCAAAAAAAAGACGGATGGTTGGAACTGGACTTATGCTAATAGATTGAGAAGGTTTTTCTTTGGCCATTTTGCCTCCAGAGAATTTGTAGATATAGAGTTAATGTATGTCGATAGGATGCTGCAGGCACTTGGGATTTTAACACCCAATGACTTATATAAGATGCCTGCCCAGGAGTTGGGAGGGATGCTTGGCGCGGATGCACTGATTTATGGCAGGGTTACAGAATACAAAAACTCCTATTACGCGCTTTATAAACAAATTCGGATTGGGTTGAGTATCAAATGTGTTTCTACAAAAGATGGCAGTGTATTTTTTGAAGGTGAGCAGGTAAGGCATGATAATGATATCCGTGTAGCAACAAATCCTTTAGATTTTGTAATCGCATCATTTCAAAACTATATGAGTTTGAGGGATGTTTACGCTGCAAGGGCAAGTGAGGAAGTAGTCCGTGAGTTAGTTATTAGAATTCCTATTGTTAACTCATTTATTGAAGAGGAAGAGCGGCGTATTAAAGGAATAATCAAAGCGAAACTGTCATTTCTGCCAACTCTGGACACAAAGGGACCTGATAAAGATAATGGTGGCGATACGGCCTCTCCGTCTATGCCGGGTAAAACACAAACACGAGCACAGGCTGATACTTCCGATCTCAGTCAGAGAAGGTAGGGGACTGTCGGTTTATAGACCAAGGTATTCTATTCTGGCATCTTAGATTTTCTGCTTAACAATCTACAAATAGTTAGTACATTTTAAGATTTAACAATATCTATCATTTTTCATACTTCCGGATCTGTTGATAACTTACGCCTATCATATTTCCTCAACTTGATTGATTAATTCCTGTATTTTCTCTTATGGCTTTAATTTTACTGCCGATTCTCCCGCTTTTTAAGATGTTCATTTTGTGAATAATTTTACAAATCTACAGCCGTGCCAACTTGCAACTACAGGTGGTAATATTTTTATTGACAAATACAACCATTGGTTGTAACGTACGGCCAGGAGTAGAGTATTACCACCGTACAGAGTTGATGAGATCAAGGAAGAGGCCGGAGGAACGGCAATGCATTTACAGGGAATGGACAGATGAAAAACAATTCAAATACTCCTTTAAATCTTCTTTCCTGAAATCATTTTCTACCTACCTCATCAGATCCGCAAGCCTGTGGGTCTACTGTCAGGCAGTAGTAATAATAGAAGAATTGAAGAGGGAAAGGACAAAAGCTAACAATCTCACGAAGCAGAGAAAGGAGGAGATTTGAATAAAAAAATCTGGCTATACATAGTTTTACCAATGTCCATAATCGGTGGTTTCTTTATAGTTTCACTTTACTACTTGCTGAACAATTTTATTTTCAAAGGAAGGGAAATCAAACATGAGCAGACTAAAGTTTAACTTTTTTACAACAAAGAAGTGCAATTATAACACAATAAAAGTTGCAGTAACATATTTTATGGGCCTCACTATTCTACTATATAGCTTAGGGTGCGCAAGCATGCTAAGCAAATCAATATATCCCGTTAATATAAACAGTGATCCTGATGGAGCTGAAATAACTGTAACTGACGAAGCGGGAAGAATTGTTTACACAGGCGTGACTCCAACAACGGTAAAACTGAAGACTAAAAGAGGATATTTTAAAGGCAAAGACTATACCGTGGCTTTCAACAAGCCTGGATATGATAGTCACTCAGCGGTTATCAGACGAGGTTCAGATGGATGGTATATTTTTGGTAATTTGGCATTTGGTGGTTTGATTGGATGGCTTATTGTTGATCCTTTAACGGGTGCAATGTGGAAATACGAACCGGATGTAAATGCAACACTTACCTCTAAAACGTCCTCATTAAATACTGAAGGGCAATCCCTCAAAATTGTTCGTTTGAAGGACGTTCCTGAAGATATAAAAGATAAGATGGTCCAGATTAATTAAACAAACTAAGCGGTGGAGATTGCCGCCCAACATTTAGTTTATTGTTAGGCGCAACTCTGCTTATCCGTCTGGAGTAATCTCTGTTTTCCTAAGCAACTCTACTTTTAAAAGGTTTTAGCCTCTGAGGAAAGCAAGATTGCAGGAATGTAGTATAGTTGAAAAAGTGTATGAAAGAGTTATGCGCCTAAATTGCTGGGCTGACGATACTCTTCTTTTTCGACAGGATACCAATACTGGGGCCCTATCGAAAGAGAGGAGTCTGTCCTTGCTCTCACTTGCATGAACTACTTCTAAACCCGTTTGAACAGATTCATCCGGGTGGGCAGGCAAGGAAATTAAAAAGTGGGACCCCCTTTAAATGCAATTTTATACTGCTCAATAAATTAAAGGCTTTACAGACAATAAACAATAATGACACTTTGACGCTGTAAGAATAAATCTTTGAAATGAGGATAAATATTATGAATACGAGACATCTAATTAGCCTGGCAATAACACTATTCCTTATAACAGTAACAATAGTTAGCTGTGCGTCGACTCCAAAGAAACCTGAGGTGTCTTCTGGCATTGTCTTTGATCAGTCGCTTGAAAAGGCACGGCAGGCGGTTATTGATACACTGGTAGTGACAGGTTTCGATATCAAGAAGCAAGAGGATTTTTATATTGAGGGTTTCAGGCCGCGTAAATTCGGATTGGTCGTAGGTTCCGGGGGGGAAACAGTTGGTGTTTGGCTGGAGTCATTGGATGAGAACAGGACAAAGGTACTCGTGAAAACGGCAAAGTCACTTGCGGGAATCGTAGGACAAAAAAATTGGGATGAAAATATTCTTAATGAGCTGAGGAAAACCATACAGTAAATTGATTATAACTTCATTACTTTGAAATTCAGGAGGCAGGAGATGGTCAGATTACTTTCCAGAATCGGAATTTGCCTGATTACGTTACTACCAATAGCTTCTTGTGCCACAAGACAGAGCCGACATGTCATGTTGGGAGAAACATATCCGTCAAAGACAGAAGAGGAGAAGATTGAGGTATTTCGTACAAGACTTCCTGAAAGGAGATTTGTGAGGATTTCACGACTCGACGTACATTTAGAAAAGGCGTACTTCATAGGATCAGATCTGAATGATGCCTTGCCTGAGCTTAAAAAGCAGGCCCGTCTATCAGGGGCTGATGCTATCATAGAAATCCGGGACTGTTTTTCAATGATAGGTGAGACAAGAATCTATCATGTGACTGCAACTGGAATCAAATATACTGACTCATGAGTAAAGACTGGATATTGTTGATTTTCACATGGAGAGGGAGTAGAAAATTATGTAATTACTTGGTGCGTTTTCAATGGGTGCTATTTTAGCATAAGCAATGTCGTACAGCCTGTTAGGGCATATGTTGCATTGAACAATTTTAGATTCAGGATATGAATTCTTATTAGTTATCATCGTTGGAGGTACTAGCGGTTGCATAATATCCTCAATAATTTTTGGTAGAAAAGAATAATCTTAAAAATATATTAACTAGTGAAAGGAGAGACTGTTATGAAAGCGAGGATGATTTTATCTGTTTTTGTGTTGATTGTTTTAAGTGTTTTTATGCTTATTCCGCGTGTTACTCAAGGCGTGCAGCCAGAACCATCGGTAGGGTGCATTGAAAGTGCCATAATCCATGTCAACTATGGAGAGCATACTCTAAATTGCTCAATCGATACCCCGAGCGACCGTGATAGTTTCGAATTTAATGGTACTGCCGGAGACAATATCCGAGTTATTGTTGACGTGACATCAAGTAATTTTGAACCTCGCCTGGAGATTCGTGACCCTGACGGTACGATCATTTTGGACAAAGCTTGTAACGGATCAGCGTGTACTGTGCGTGAAGACCTGACACTCTTGCTTTCTGGGACGTATCTCATGGCAGTATCTGATGGTAGCATAAGTCGTGTGGGAAATTACATTCTTCAGCTTGAGAAATTTCCCCCAGCCTTTAACCCACCTGGTATTAGCTATGACAATACTTTAGATGATACAATTCAACACGCGTCAGACGTAGATTTTTTTGAATTTGATGGAGTCGCAGGTACCGACATCCGAGTTATTGTTGACGTGACATCAAGTAATTTTGAACCTCGCCTGGAGATTCGTGACCCTGATGGTACGATCATTTTGGACAAAGCTTGTAACGGATCAGCGTGTACTGTGCGTGAAGACCTGACACTCTTGCTTTCTGGGACGTATCTCATGGTAGTATCTGATGGTAGCATAAGTCGTGTGGGAAATTATCAAGTCAACCTCCAATGCGTCTTTGGATCATGCCCAAGTTTTGTCTCATCTGTGCCGGTATGTGACATCCAGATGAGCCAGCCAAGTTACATTGATGGTGATACGGTAACAGCCTCAGTATTTAGGATCGCTAATCCATCCACAGACCCCGTTGCAGTTGAATGGGCAGTATGGCTGGGGATCCCATCTAACCATCCTGTTTCAATTATAAACCTGGGAGCTACTGGAACACTTGTGCTACCTGCAGGGTTTGATTTGGATCTCGGGCCTATAAATTTTTTCCCGGCAGGAGTAGTGCCATTAGGTCAATATGAGTTGAGTTGTAGGATATTAGACCCGGTAACGAAGCGACAATTAGCCTTAGATGTGAATCCGTTTACGATAGAGTAAAAAAGGTTGAAAATGAGGCACCCGGTTTATTGGGTGCCTCATTGTTATCTGTTATATTTTGAATATTTACATGTGGAAAATAAACAAAGCATTTAAAGGAATATCTGTGGAGCAGCAAGATACTAACCATGCTAAAAGAACTAGCGGTATTATAAATCAAAATGGGGATGATGTTTAACCTAAAAGCTGTTTCAGAATAAAGGAGGATATACCATGAGAAGTTTGATAATCATATTTATAGCATTGATATGCTGTTTATCTGTTACACCAAAAAAAATATACGCCGGTGATCCATTTGAATTTACCGATGTGATAGTTGCACCAATATATAATGCCGGCATATTAGGTGTTTTCGGCGGGTATATTGGAGGGAGTGGAGATTGGGGAGACGTTCCTACTGCGATGGACTGGAGTATTGGGAACACCGTGCCATTCAGCGTTACAAGAACGGATGATATGGTATTTTCTACCACTACGGGAAATTGGTTGATTCCTGGTAATTGGGTAGAGAGGATGCGTATTACAAAGGATGGCAGTGTTGGCATCGGGACAACATATACAGGAGAAGGAGAAATTAGAGTTGCCGGTGATGTGTATACTGAAGGTGCAATCGGCTTTGCTGAATCCGGTAGTCAATGGGCAGCAAACGCAATCTACAAAGAAGGTACAACAGATTTTTTAACTTTGCGCAACTATACTCAAGGGCGCACTGTTTTTCAGATACTCTCTCCAACTGGTTCTTTGTCCACGTCAAGAGAGGCGACACTTGCACTTGTTCGTGGTGACGAACCTGATGTGGAATATATAGACATTTACAATAATGGATATATAGGAACAGAAGTACAACATGGTATTCGGATCCAGAAACGCGGTACAGGTCAATACCGTGATTTTGTCTTTGATTTTTCTGATGATGACGGAGCTACAACTATCGAGGTGTTGAGATTAAAGCCAAATGGAAACGTCGGCATAGGCACAGCGAATCCTGAAGCAATGCTGCATCTGATCCAGTCCGACACAACACGTGGAGAAATTAGAATACAAGCAGACTCTAATCCATTTTTATCATTATATGTTGGCGGTTCTCGAAAAGGGTACTTGCAATTCACTGGTTCAGGGCCAACCGTACAACTAAACTTAAATGCTGGTAACAGTACTGGTTTGGATATACCTATAACCTTTTCATCTAGCGGATCAGAGGTAATGAGGTTGGATACAACGGGCAACGTTGGCATCGGCACGACGAACCCAGCCGGCAAGTTAGATGTAAACAGTACCATTTACCAAAGAGGAGGTCAGTTACACGCCGATTATGTCTTTGAGCCTGATTACGCTCTAGAATCTATCCGGGAACATACTGACTTTATGTGGAAAAACAAGCATCTTGCGGCCATCCCAAAATCAAAAGTGGATGAAAATGGCATAGAAATAGTGGAGGTTGGCTCACACCGTAAGGGCATTGTAGAAGAGTTGGAAAAGGCGCATATCTACATTTCCCAACTGGAGAGGAGATTGGAAGAGCAGAGTATAATCTTTGAAGAGAGACTGGCAAAATTAGAAACAAGATTTAACGATGAACGATAACTGGTTATTCATGTTGAATGTTATGTAAAGCCATTCCGGTGTCATTTAGATGCAAAAATACTATTTAAATATTGGAACACTCATGGTGAATTCAGTTATGATATTGATAAATTTACGGTGGCTTCCGGGTCATCAACCTTTGTAGACGAATTTGATGACGATTTAGAATCTCCAAGTGGCCCAAGTGGCCCGTTAACTTACGGTGGTACTCCATTCTCTGCTGACGCAGAAAGCAGTGGAATATTGACGACACTTACAACTGCAGATGGAATTATCTGTTCTGATTGGGAAACGGTTGATACCGGTCAATAGCATCGAAAAATTATAGATAGATACAGAAGTATGTTCTCAATAACGCATTATTAAGAAAGGAAAAAGAGATGAAAAATTATCTGTTAATTTTAATCCTTGGTTCTCTGATATTTTTAGGCATGGAAACTAACATCATGGCCCAACAGGATGAATCGTGGATAGAGTTGCGCATTGAAAAAAGCCTTGATTCAGATGGAGAATTTTATGACTTTGATTTCGATTTTGATGGAATACCTATAAACATGGACATATTAGAGGCTTTTCTTCTT
>JAIQZR010000145.1 GCA_021777035.1 Candidatus Scalindua sp.
TTTATACCCTGGGGTTAAAACCCCAGGCTTTACGATCAGGTTCATACAGAACCTCAACTCCGATTGAACTATCCCACCCCCCCCCCGCGCAGCAAGCTGACGGAATATCCTAACCACTCGCTGGCATAAACTCGGCTCGCATAACATACATTTCTGCCGGTCTGTCGCAGGCTGAAAAAACCCAACAGCACAAATGCCCTCCAAGGGCAAAATGATAAAGCCTGGGGTTTAAACCCCAGGAAAACAGAACATAATAAATACGCGCCCTGAAGGGGCGCTAGAATCAGTCCCATATATGTTTTTCATCATAGGAAACCTTGTGCTTTTGAAGCAATAGCAATATTAAAATCCATCATACACGAACATAGACAAAGCTGATTCTCAACAAAACAGAAGAAAATATGGGGTTCCTGGTTTTGTTCAAAAAAGCGATTAGATCCGAAGAAAAATAAAAGTAATTCTATCTTTACTAAATACAATACACACTTTAATATGGGAGTCACTCAATCGAAATCAGATGCTCGATTTTACTGAATATTTTCTCTCCCACACCGTTTACACCTTTTAAATCTTCAATTGCAGCAAACGGTCCATTCTTCTCGCGATGTTCAACTATAGATTCTGCCTTCTTTTTGCCAATACCTTTCAATGACATTAATTCCTCAATAGTTGCCGTATTAATATTTACCTTTGCATTATGTTCCGCATCGGCAAATCCACCAACAAAAGAGGCCAGAGCTACAAATAATAATACAATTGATACTTTGCGGATAACATCCATGTCAATTCTCCTTTCCAAAACCGGAACCCCATATTATTAATAATATTTGTGATAGTTATGAGTGAAACTTTCTGCAGATAAATGATGTGTTTGAAACATTTGTTCTTTCGCCAGCTAAATAAAGTTATTCTGTCTTTGATACCTAAACTTGCAATCCACAGGCAACCTACAGCATTTAACAACCAGTACCAGGCAATGTCAAGGGAAAAGTTTAAGGATTGTAACTGTAACACCTACTATGCCCACTACGATTGCAAGAATTTTTACTAACAGATCTGTCTGAGAAACCCTCATGCGTAATTCAGAAGTATTAATTTCTTTATGGCTCCAGATTTATAACGTATCTCTTTTCCCTTGCAACGGTTACATCCAACCCCATTATATTTAATTGGTTCTTCAGCGATTTTTTTGCCTCCGTTTCTCCGTGAACAAGGAATATTTTCGATGGTTTTCTTCGAATCCTCTTTACCCAACGAACAAGATTATCTTTGTCCGCATGTGCTGAATACCCTGAAAGCTCATAAATACCGGCACCGATACTTATTTGTTTACCATCAATGGTGACATGTCCACGCCTCCTTTTATTACTTCCATAAGTGATTATATCTCTACCTGGTGTACCATAAGCCTGATATCCTACAAAAAGAATATCATTTCTATGATCCGGCAAGAAATCTTTCAGATAGTTTACAACCCTCCCTCCCGTACACATACCACTACCGGCAATTACAATAGCAGGCCCACCTTTATCATTCAACCATCGCAATGTCTTTAAATGATCCTTATGGCTATTGACATAAACAAGCCCAGGAAACAGAAACGGGTTGTCACCGCCCTTAAGACTCCTTTTTGACTCTCTATCCCAGAAAGCCTTAAGGTCAGAAAATAGAGCCGTAAACTTATTTGCAAGAGGCGAATCTATTATGACAGGAAGCCTTGGAAGTTTTTTGTTTTCGACAATTTCATTCAATTCATAAAGCAGCTCCTGCGTGCGCCCAATTGCAAAAGCAGGAATTATGATTATCCCGTTGTCTGAAAGAGACTTCTTTAATACACTTAACAAACTGTTACGGCGTCCCTTCCTCCCCGAATGGGTCCTGTTACCATATGTCGACTCAAGCACGAGGATATCTGCCTGATAGGGTGATTGCGGCATAGACAGAATAGGGGTATAAGGAGCGCCGAGATCACCTGAGAAAACTATCCGTTTTGTATTGTTAAAACCCTTATAATTTTTGCCCGATATAACCCTAACCGCAACCTCAACAAAAGCACTCCCAAGTATGTGTCCGGCTGGATGGAATTTAATCTTGAAGCTATCTGAGACCGATATCCACTGCTTATATTTACACGGAACGATACGTCTCTTCAGTACATTAATAACCCGCATGATAAGCTTTTGGTCTTTTGTAAAACCAATTTTCAAAGCATCTTCAAGTTGTTTGGGAACAAGGTGTGAGGTTGGAATCGATGTGTAAATTGGCCCGGTATATCCAGCCGCGAGCAGGTAGGGAACGCGGCCAATGTGATCCAGATGTGCATGTGTAAGGATTAATCCTTTAAGAGTTGAAATATCAAAATTTATTGTTAAATCGCTGTGTGCTCTTGCTTCTTTGCCCTGAAAAATACCACAGTCAATAAGCAAACTCTCTTTTGCGAATGAGATTTGATGACAAGAACCGGTAACACCTTCAGTAGCACCATGGAATTCAAGAGCTATAGACATATCGCCTGAAACACCTCGTTAATATTGACAAAATAATTGATTTCTAATACATTCCAACCATTACAAAATTATATCCTTGACGTTAATTCTGTTTTGTCGCTTTTCTCCTGTTTTCCTGGCCTCCTTATAGTTATCTCTTTTTGTTTAAGCTTTTTTCTTAGCGTTGATTCCGTCTCTTGCCTTTCTCCTGCATTCCCAGCGTCCTTATAGTTCTTTCTTTTGTCGTTCACCATAAATAACAATGCTTATTAGGAAACCAAATATTTTATTGCAGCTAAGCGGTAATATGATACAATTTTCGTATGACATTAGATACCCTTCAAATTTACGAACGCCTTAAGGGTGCAAATCTTGATGAACTCGCCGCAAAGGAAATAGCTGAGGTTATAAAGGATGTAGCAGAAGGTCACTTGGCTACGAAAGAAGACGTAGAAAAGATTATTGCAAAAGCTAAGGTTGAAATAATAAAGTGGGTCGCCGGAATGCTTTTAGCGCAAGCGGCGATAGTTGCAACACTTGTCAAACTACTTTAAAGCACTTACACAAATAATATCCAACCATCCATAATTTTAACTTACTTCAGCAGTGTCCGGTTAGGTTTTTGCGAGTACGGTTTTTTATGCCCGATCTGTCTGAAGATACGTAGGGCGAGGCTTTAGCCTTGCGCTTAATGTACGAAAGCAAACCTACCCGTCCGAACGGCTTGGCCGGGCGGGAAGGATTGCCATACGTGCTACATGCAAAAACCTAACCTGACACTGCTGAACTCACTTCAAACTTTCGTTGCAATATCAGATCTCCGAAATCTGATATCCGTTCTTCGACTTTCTTTTTCTGCAGCTGTTATCCCCATTAGACATCTCCTTGTCTTCCTATATATTTATATTAAACCCTTGACGTTGATTCCGTCACTTGCCTTTCTCCTTGATAAACTTCTCAATCTCGTTGATAAGTATCGGTATATTAGGACGACTAAAACTCATAAGAGGGGCAATGACGCGGTTATGTTTGATATTTGGATGTATATGCTTATGATGAGGATGAGTTTTAGAAAGCGTTACATCATCAGGATGCGGTTGACAATCGTACCAAAATAATTTCTCTTTACCCTGCCAGATTTCATAACCATACCAATCTATAAGTGGTGGTAATCGATGAAATAAAATACGTTCACGAACAACAAGCTTAAAATCATCTTCAAAACAAAGTTCACCATGTACCCTTGCCAATGTTGCACCTAGTCTGATAAAAACAACTGTAGAACTGATGATTAAAGGAAACGATTCTTTAAGAGTATATAAAAAATATTCATAATCTGCAGAAGATTTTAATGGGTTATTCATTTTTTAACACTTGAATTAATCCTGACAAACTTGGCGCTTGCCGTTGAATCCGCTGAATCACGTTCCTATACTCGGCCTGGCGTGCTAGCCAAGTCCTATAAACACTTGCCCACTCACCAAAATCCAAAACCCAACTATCATCTTCCGGTTCTTCTCCGCTAATATAAGAAGCGTAAAAGGTTTCTGACCGAATGCCAAATTTCTGTTCAAAGCATAAAAGTTCTTGTTCAAGCGCGTGAATATCCAAAAGAATATCATGTATGTCCATAGATCACCTCAATTATTAATTTATGTACTAACTTATAACTCTTGATTGATTTTCTGACAACAAAAAACTATTTCCGAACACTGGGATGACCTTGAATTAGCGCCCTACGGGCGGGCTTTTAGTAAAAATATGCTCACGCAAAGCCGCAAAGATCGCAAAGAATAAAACTGCCGAGAAAATATACGAATATTTATGAGCCATGACTCACTTTTTCGCTCTTAGCGTTCTTTGCGGCTTTGCGTGAGGATACGGGTTTTTGTTATAACTTATTTTAAGCTAAAGACTTAAAATGGAAATTCCTATATAATTAAACTGGGTATACGTCACACTCTAGTCAAATTAGCATAATACATTATATTTCAAAGCCTTACGGAAATACTTGAACGTTGTATGGAAACTGTTCTAAGCTCTACAATGCCAATTTGTTACGAAATAACCACTAGAGTAAAGTGTATACCCAAGATAATTAAATTAAGCCTTCGGCATCAATACGCAGGTAGGAGCCTGTCTGCGTGCACCGCACAGGCAGGCCAACTCCCGCCTGCCCGTACCGAACAGTACGTTCGCCAGCCCCCGTCCGTACCGGCACGGGCGGGCGACAATGATTCTGGCGGGGGCGGGCTGGCGACCGAATTATTGCATTTAACCGTTTACGATCGCCGTCAGGAGATTATTTAAATAATTAGTGTTGCTTTTGTTACCTTCCTCCTGTATTCCTGGTTTCATTATAGCTGTCTCTCTCTGTTTAAGTTTTTTTCTTAGCGTGCTTTGCGCCTCAGCGCCCGCCCGAACGACGAAGTCGGGCGGGTGATAACCTTTTCTGTTGTTTTGCTTCGAACATACCATATTAGTGCCTTTTTTCCAAGTGCACCCTTTGACATTTTCAATACTTATTTACGAGGACTGACCCTCCGTATTTATCTTCCCGGATCTCTGACTTCCGTCTT
>JAIQZR010000146.1 GCA_021777035.1 Candidatus Scalindua sp.
TAGTCACTGTTTCTATTAGCTTTGTCAATGTTTGTCAACAATCAATACGGAGTTAAAACGCTAATCACAAATCAAGGTTTGACCCCAGTACTAACGTCTGAGGTGAGCAACCCCGTTTGGCAAATAAAATAATAGATAAAAAATAAAATAAACAAAGAGCCTGAAAATAATCAAATCGCAAATGGCGGAGGGGTTGGCTCCACTGATTCGTTATACCTTTGTTAAATATAGTTCCTCATCGATTCTTTCTGACAAAAAGATTTTCAACAAAGATTGATATGGTACGTCTCTTTTGTTTGCCAGAAGTTTGAGCTCTTCCAGCATTGACTCTGGAAGGCGAAGAGAAATTGTCTTGACTGATGGCTTTAAGTTCGGCAACACAACTTTCTTTGCCTTTTTCCAGTCCAGAACCTCTGTAGAATCCTGTTTTGCCCAATACTCTCTTTCTTTATCTTCGCTTTTGAATTTAGGTATTCTCTTTCTCATGTGACTTATATTCCTTCCTTTCATTGCGGCTCATATCCCTTGCCGATATCACTCGTATTTTTGTGGCTCGAACAGTGAAAACCACAAACAATTTCCTGTCTGCATCAGTATGACCGAGAACATAATATCTATTGCTTTTCTCCGAATGTTTTTCTGTATCAGCAAGAACCAGTGGCAAATTAAAAAACATTTGCTCGCTTTCAGATGGTAACACCTGGTGTTTAAGCCATATCTTTTCTGAGTTGTGTTTGTCCCAGTCAAAGCCTGTACAGCCAAATAATAATTTATTGTCACTCATTACACTTGAAGTATATGACTATAATATACATCGGTCAAGGTGTTTTTTTATTTTTCATCATAGAGCCATAAAATATTAGATCAACAAATGATCTTCTTCATCTTCTTATTTTTGGGATAACAAAGCGTAAAAAGATTGACATTAGTGTCTCCAATAACCTCTTATCTCAGGTAATTCTTGAGAAGTGTCACTAAAAATGATCATCAATGCAACAATTAAAAGACCAATTATTATAAACATTCTGTATCCAATTTTCTTTCCCGCTACTTTAGGGAATAAATCTGCGAGAAATTCTGAGATACAAGCGGCTATCCCTAGCGTGAAAAGAATACCTACACATGTAATTGGAACTATAAAAATATATAATCCTATATTTTGTAAAACTTTAATATCTAAGATAAAGGCTACTATTAATATTAGAAGGCCAAGGATGAACATCCAAATTAACGCTGAAATAAGCTTTTCTTTAATTGCTTTATAATCCATTTTTGTTGATTCAATTTTTGCAGAAACGAATTATTCTCTTAAATCAATGTAACAAAAAAAAAGGTAAAGCCTGCTAATGGTATAACGTCAAGGTGAGGTTTTTAATAAATACTATTTCTATTAGCTTTGTCAATATTTGTCTACAATAAATACAGATTTACAACACTAATCAAAAATCAATGTGTTACTCCACTCTCCAAAATAATTAAAACGAATATCAAACATCAAAGACGTGACCCGGTGATTTTACTATCAACAATTGGAAATTATAGTTTAGTATGTACAATTGACGATATTATCAATAGATTAGGTTTTACATAAAATGCTCTTCATCTATATGTTACATGCGTGATTACAAACACCATTATTATTTTTAATATAAGCATATGTATTATAAATTGAGTTTCCGCATAAACCGCCATCCTAGATAAGGCTCTTTTCTTTTTAGCACATTTTGGACAACTATAATTTTTATCACATCTTTTAATTATTTGTTGCTTCCATTTATGCCCGCAAGTACAAACCCACCAAGTGTATTCATTGCTTTTGATAGATACTGTATCAGGAGTTATCAGGGTATTCCCCACCCAATCCCATTCGGCAATCAAATCAGGCCTTTTTTTAGAGATGGTTCCATGTTTATTGATTGATGCTGTTTTCCTCTTTTTTCCACGAAGAGTGAATGCGCAATACGGACATCCTGTTTTCCCAATGCTTGTTCGATTATTTATTGCAGTTTGCCATTTATGATCTGTATTCTGCTTGCATACCCACCAAGCTCTATGATTACTGCCTGCAAGAAACATATATGGGTCTAAAGGTTTATTTGCCGTAATGTCCCATTCGTTAGCAATATCAGGAAATTTTGCTCCAAATGATTCAGATCGGCTTGGTGCAGGAAGACGTCCAATTAACTCATTATATAAGTCTTCATTATAAAAAACGTTGGAGATAAGATACTCTTTAATTTTTACTGTTGTTTCAGGATAGCGATTATAGATTTGTTTTAATATGTAATTACAAATTATCTGAACAACCAGTTTTTGATGTGATAAATTTATTACAACATCAGCATCAGATAGTTTTACCAATCCTGAGTCTCTTACTCTAAGTAACTCGTATCTATTCACCGCAAAGACGCAAAGAACGCAAAGTAGATATTTAAAAAGAATACTGAAGTAACGATTATCAGAGATGGATGTTTTTCTGGCATATATTCTCATATTTTTTATGTTTTTCTCTGCGGTCTTTGCGACTTTGCGGTGAAATATTTTTTTCCGACTCGTTTGGGTCAGGTATTGAGATGGCAGGAAACATGTTCCTCTCTTTCGAGAGGATTCCAATACTGGATTCCTCTCGAAAGAGAGGACGGTACATCAAACCAGGAAAGCTGCAAAGCAGTGTTATGAAGCCCGTTTGGCCTGTCATTCAGACGGGGAAACTGGCTCTACCGTTTTTGACTTTAATACGCATCATCACGCCTGCCCGCCTGGTTTTTTGGCGAGGATGATGTACTCCATATTCCCAGATTGTAGTCGTATTACAACCATTTGGGAAGACATTACATTTATCACTCTTCTGAGGAAATGATCAGGCCGGGTGGGAGGGCTTCGCCGAAGATCCACTCTTGCTCTTTCTTTCCTAATGCACTTCCAGGGTTGTTTATCATCTCTTTGTATTGGTCTCCATTCGGCACGTTGTCGAGCCAATTTATTATGTTGTCTTTATCGGCACCAGGCAGGTCTCTCCCTCGATCTCCAGTGCTTCTGGCCAGTTGTACTAACGCGTGGGCCAGGGCGTTTGTCGCCTCAGGGTTGTTTGTTAAAAGGTTGTTGAGCCATGTAGAGACCTCTCGCGCGGGACCAACCTTGTCAAGAGGCCCATGGAAAGGTATACGCGCACCAAGTCGGCTAAGCGCCCATAGTTCCTTTGGATTCGGGTTTTCGGCACTAAACCGTTCCAGGAGTTGATTGCCTAACGATACTTTAATGTCTACAGGAAGATGTTCAAGGCTGGCTAATGCCATCCAGATTTCCGGCCCCTCATGACCGAATATTTTCCCTTTGGGTGTTTTGTGATATCTCTTTTTTTTGTTTTTCGTTTCACTTAATGGAAGAGTTGGTGATAGCTGCTCGTAGACTACCAACTGCGAACCTGCCTTCAGACCTCCTGCTACTCGCCTCCATAAGATGCGCCACTCTGTACGGCACTGGTGTTTATCATCAAAGCTTAAACCCTCAAGAAATATCTTCCATACCTCTTTGGTCCGCCAATCGTCCAATGGGTCTCCAAAACCTGGTCTGAGACAGAAACCCAGCAGGTTTAACCAGCGTGCTTCATGCTGAGGAGAAAAGGAGCGGCCTTGTTTGAATTTAAACAGCGTATCAGCCATTTTTCTAATAACCGGAGTTGACCATTTGGTTTTATCAAGTCCAAGGATTGCAGTAATATTTTTTAATAGGGATTCGGGGTCTCCGCCTCTCAGCTTTTCGAATACATTCTGAACCTCTTTTATAGCCAACTCAACGGTTTCATTATCAATTGTTTCTGTTGATAAAGAGGATTGTTCAGGAGGTTCTTCTCCTAAGCGCACATCAAATTGCAGTTGCCATCGATGTGTAGTCTTCTGTGAGTTGCACCAGAGTTCTAACGTGCCAATTTCTGTAAGACGGATCTCAAGGTGTATCGGTAGAGGTCTGATCTCTTTTTTCTTGCCATATTTAAGGATGGTATTTATGGGAGGAAGTAGGGTTGTTTCATCTTCAGACAACATAACAATATCTCCCATCTTATCACCGATGCGGGTGCTGGAACTGAAAACAGTGAATGCCACAGGCTTATTAGTAAGGACTTCGAACTCCGGCTTTTGGAGTTGTGACTCAAAACCCTCTTCTGAACTTCGCGGTATCAGGCAGACAGCTTTTCGCGATTTGCCTCCCTTTTCCTCACCTTGCGTGTGCGATACTTCAACATAATAGGCGCGAGGGCTACCGGCACCGACCTTAATACCGTCAAATATTCTGGCGACACCATAATTGGCCGCCCCAATGGCAACTGCCAATTCCGGTCGGGGATTATGAAGTTCCTTTGGAGTCCAATCCTTATCGGCTACGTCTTGAAACCACTTTTGGACGGTATCTCGAATGCGGTTGCGTATTATGGCAGGTGTTAATGAACCACCATTAAAAAGGAGAAAATCCGGATATGGGTTTGTGCGCCCAGTTTCCTTTTTAAGTATTGGGATACTGCGCTGCCAGAACGTGGCCAGGTGTTTTGTTATTGCAGGTTCCTGAACATAAGGGAGTCCCCACTCCATAAGCCCCTTCCGGCCACCTGCTTTCTGTTTATCTTCAAGCGATACAAATGGGAAAAAACCTTCGATGATCAGCTCTTCTATCTGTGTTGTATTAATAGGAGTTTTCAATGTGCTGGCGATAAGTTTACCACCGGTACCCATAAGCGCAATATCCATCTCCTGTTGATCCTGGTTTTCAGACAGAAGGCCCTCCTTTGCTTTTCTGCACTGGTGCGTCAACTGGTGCCATCGTTTGGAATCGAGCTGGCCGGGACGGCCGCAAAGTTGTGCTTCGACATTGCGAGCAATGGTCATGTCCATATTATCACCACCGAGCATAAGATGGTCGCCGACAGAAAGCCTGTTGAAGCACAAACCGTCTTCGCCCTCTACAACCGCTATGATAGTAAAATCTGTCGTACCGCCACCCACATCACAGACGATGATCAACTGGCCGGGTGTCATTATCTTTTGCAAGTCCTTCTCATGTTTATACAGCCAGGCGTAAAATGCGGCAAGAGGCTCCTCCATAAGTTTAATATGTTTTAGTCCCGCCTGGTTTGACGCTTTAACAGTGAGTTCCCGCGCTACTTCATCAAAAGATGCAGGTACCGTTATGAAGACCATCTGCTCTTCCAAGGCGTGTCCTTCACGCCCTTGTGCCACTGTTTCATTCCATACTTCCCGTATATGCAGAAGGTATCTGGCACTTGCTTCCACCGGAGAAATTTTTTCAACATCTGCACCTTCACCCCAGGGCAAAATATTGGCTGTCCGGTCTACGCTCCCATGGCATAACCACGACTTTGCGGATGAAACGAGACGTCCCGGCACAACAGCACCCTGTTCACGCGCAATCTCTCCTACAGCATATTTTCTGTTCTTGTCCCAGGGGAGCGAGGTGCTCCCTTCCGGCATATCGTAGGGGCCTGGAATATAAAGAAAGGATGGTAAAACGGAACGCTGGCCAATTTCTCCCGGTGCTACCAATTGTGGTATGTCCAGAAACCGGATTTTATTTTTTTCAGAGTTTTTTATTGTCAGATCAACATACGATACTGCGGAATTAGTGGTGCCAAGATCTATGCCTACTATATAGTTATATTGAGTTTCTTCCGGTTCTATTGATTCGGCTGTTACTTCTTTTTCCATTAACCTTGCTCTCCCTTTTCATCACTCTCGCGAAGGTTAAATTCAAGCTTCCAACGTCTGTCTTCATCTTCACTTGAGACACACCACAATTCGAGAGTACCTATCTCCGTCAACTTTATCTGTAACCATACGGGTATAACGTTTCCTCCCTCCTCACCTCCGGTAGAAGTAAGTTCTGTCTCCATAGTGGTGATCTCTTCTATCTCACCACTCCAATCTTCTATTACTTCTCCAGCCTCTTCTTTCTTCCTGAGGTTTGAGGCAAATAGGTGAAACACTGCCGGTTCTCCGACTACAAGGCCGAATTCACGTTGGCGTATATCTAATCCCGTCCCCTCTTCCTGTCCGAAAGGGACAATGCAAAGTGCCTTCATCGGTGTAGGTATACCTGGAACAGAAGGCATCGAACTTTCAATACCTATGTAATACGAATGTGCTGTACCTCCCCTGATGCGAAACCCCATTCCTCGTCTGGCATGTCCGTAGTATGCTGCGCCACGGGCAACTGACATATCCAAATCAGATGAAGGCAACTCTTTCATTTTAATTTCTGTCCCGTCCCACTTATTCAGGACGGCAAGTATTCGCTGCTTCATTAAATCTGATTTCATTACACCCCCATTAAAGAGCACAGAGGAAGGATAAGGCACTTCCGAGCCTTTTTCACCACTACCGGCCTGCTGCCCAATAAATGATGCCAGATGCCGGCTGATAGCGGGGTCTGATTCGTAAGGCAGGCCCATCTCTCTTATACCAACCTTACTTTTTTCCTGAGGATAATCGGTGCTGTCGCACATAGGTAAGAACCCGTCTAAAAGAACAGATTCTATTTCCGGTCGTGTCAGTTCAGTACGAATCGTGCTTTTTATCAACGACGATCCGCGGCCTAATATTGAGATAGGCTCTTCTTTCTTGTCCGGATTGTTCAGTAATTGCTCTTTCGCTGCCCTGCAACTGTGGACGAGTCCACGAAATTGCCAGGCGTCTAATTTGGTTCCCTTTTTTGATAATTTGGCATGGATGGTATACGCCAGAGCCAAGTCCATATTATCACCACCCAGCAGGATATGGTTACCTACAGCGACACGCCTGAGCACCAAGCTTCCATCTTCTTCGGCAACCTGGATCAGGCTTAAATCAGTTGTTCCTCCTCCGATGTCACATACCAGAATAGATTCCCCGGCCTTGACTATCTTGCGCCAGTTTTTCTGTGATTCAATCCAGGCATAGAAGGCGGCCTGTGGTTCTTCCAGCAATGTCATGTTTGACAGCCCGGCAGACTCTGCTGCCTTAACGGTCAATTCACGTGCTACAGCATCAAATGAAGCCGGAACGGTGAGATATATCTCCTGGTCTTCTAATCTTGCCTCGGGATCATCTGCGGCCATTTCATAATTCCATGCTTCCCGAAGATGCTTTAGTAAATGGCCTGACGCCTCAACGGGAGAAACACGTCGTGTTTCCGGTGGACTCTCCCAGGGAAGAATAGGCTTGGTTCGATCTATACTGCTATGACAAAGCCATGATTTGCTTGAAGAAACCAGGCGATCCGGAATTTCTGCACCACGCTGACGTGCAAACTCACCTACAGTAAAATTTATTTCATGATCCCATGGGACAGCCAGGCTCCCTTCAGGTACATCATATTCACCAGGCAAGAACAAAAAAGAGGGCAACAGAGGTTGTGACTTTATCTCTCCCTGCGCTATGACCTGTGGTATTTCAAAAATGTTAATGTGTGGTACTTCATCATCCTCTTTTCCCCGTGCCTCAGTATAAGACATGACACAGTGTGTCGTACCCAAATCTATACCTATAATATATTTAGTATCTTTCAATGAATTTATCCTTAATAATTTATTAAATCGCCCTTTTAGGGCTTACGTTTCTTTTGCCATTTGTCCCAGGGCGATGCCCTGGGCTGCAATAAATCAGCCCTTCGGGCTTATGGGTCACGGAAGAAAATAAATTCTCCAAAATATGCTGAATTTTGCCCCGTCTTCGGTAGCAATGTCATAAATTTAAGGACAAACATTGCAAATGCCCTGAAAGGGCGTTAGAATCAATCTTCGTACCTGCCATTGCATTCGTTCACACCTCGCACCCTTTCAGGGTGCAGTTATCGGGTCTTTATACTCTGGGGTTAAAACCCCAGGCTTTACGAACAGGCCCCTCCAGGGCCTCAACCACATACATTCAAACCTGACCACCAGTTTGTCATGACACTTTTCAAACAAAATATTTAAAATGGAAATTCCTATATAATTGAATTAAGAGAATTGATTTGAACATATGAAAATCAATTCTCCATTTATGGAGTGCAGTGACCGTGTCACTGTTTAAATACACATCATCACGCCCGCCCGGCCAGGCCGGGCGGACGGGGATGATGCACTCCATATTTTCCTCTTATTTCAATGACATTACAGCTAATTCCCGGAAACTACCCAGTTGCAGAGATTCTTTAAAGAACCTCTACTTCCGCAGGAGCCAAGACGTTGTTTCCTTCTTCTTGAGATGTAAGTTGTGGTATCTGCACCTTTACAGCACGCCACCCACGGTGTCTGAGAATCCCTTTAAAGGGAGGGTCACCTTTTACGTTGCCGGTTAATTGTATTGCTCTTGAATCAAACCCCTGGTCTACAGTCACTTCTTTGCCTTCTTCATCTTTGAATATTGGTTTTAGATCAATGTATTTTGATAAAGTTTCCTTGCATCCGGAGTGAATGCTCCGCACTGCTGCCCCGATCTGGGCGTCATCATATTCGCTCAGATTTTCTTGTAGAAAATCAATCAGCCGTCCCTTTCTTTGTAATACGACTAATGTCTGCAGGCTCGCGTTCTGTAAGTATTTGGCTGACAGGTTATCAGACAAAGGACTCTTTTCCTTCTTTGAAACTTTTGGTGCTGTTTCAGTTATGCCCTTTCTTTGGTCTTTTTGCGTAAGTCGGCTTCCAAAAAGGCTGACCAAATACCATGAAAGGATCGTAAACCCTGCTCCGGTACCTAGCAGAACAGGTATATATCCGGTTTTGGAATTACGCAGGAAATGTATCAGGTGCTGATACAGATTAGAAGGTACGACCCATTCTTGAGTTTCTTTAGCAAAACTACTAAATAGCAGAAAATAAAAGGCAATCAAAAACGCGTTACATGAAAAAATGATAATTAATGACCTAATCGTTAAAGATCTATTCATTTTCGTATTTACTCCTTTAAAATTTAAGTATTAATTTTTATTTAATTTTTTCCGCTAGCAGTGAAAACTGCTTTAATCGGTAAAATGTACGATCGCATCTTATTGATAGTAAAATATCTACAACCACTTACTAAAAAGAGTGATGCTCAATATGAAAAGAAAAGGGGACAAGAATCGTAACGATCCTTATCCCCTTTTGATTAGTTTGCTTTCTTAACAAACTTTGTCAAGATTACGATATGATGGCCACTTACCCTGCCTTCGATATGTTCTGGGTTATCCGCAACAAGCGAAATTCCCCGTACAACCGTACCGCGCTTAGCCGTAAAGCTAGCCCCTTTTACCGGTAAATCCTTGATCAGTGTTACCGCGTCCCCTGCATTAAGCACGGTGCCGTTGCTGTCTACATGTTTGACTGCAACTTCATCACTTTTCCCTTCGCCGGTTGCCCGGGCCCAGACCTGAGTACTCTCATCTAAATAGAGTGTTTCGAGTAATTCCTGCGGCCAGCCTTCACTGCTCAGACGCTTCAGCATACGCCACACCACCACCTGCACCGCCGGTACCTGGCTCCACATACTATCGTTAAGACATCGCCAATGATGAACTTCAACTTTATCAGGATTTTCAATCTGTTCGCGACAAGTTCCACAAATAAGCACGCACTCATCAACACTACCATTTTGACCGGGCGGCACTTCATACACACCCAGGTTCTCCGTCGCACTACACAATTCACATTTGGATTCACTACGTACATGTAACTCTTTTTCTATACTCATTATTTACTGCTCCTTAAAATTGACTCTTTCTTTGCATATTATAATCTCTTTTATAATTCACCTTTTTCTTCAAATGAATAATAGCCTTTGGCGTTAAATATGATGTGGTCTAACAGGTTTATTCCCAGTATTTTTGAGGCCTCTTTTATTCTTCCGGTAAGTTTTATGTCCTCAGCGCTCGGGTTCAAGTCGCCGCTTGGATGGTTGTGGGCAACAATCACTGCGGAGGCCCTTTCGGAAATCACGTCCGCGAAGATCTCTCTGGGGTGCACCTGGGTCTGGTTTACCAGCCCTATGGTTATGACCCGCACATTCATCACCTCATTGGCGCCGTTTAATGAGACGCAGAGGAAATGTTCCTGTTTGCGGTCTCCATAGTGCCGAATTAAAGGCAGAACGTCTGTAGCAAGTTTTATCTTTAACCCTTCCGGTTTTATGCGTCTGCGGACAAACTCAAACGCGGCGGCAATGGCGGTTGCCTTTGCCTCTCCGATGCCATCTATTTCATAAATATCCTCCGGTTTGAAATCCAACCCTTTTTCATCAATGACTTTAATGATTTTTTTGGAAAGGGCAAATACATCATTTTTAGCCGTACCTCTGCCCAGAATAATTGCCAGCAGCTCCTGATCAGAAAGCGTTCCCGCTCCCTTATTAAGGAGTTTTTCCCTGGGACGTTCATTTATTGGAAGCTCTTTAATTGATCTCATTTTACCGTTACCTGTCCGTTCATCAGCATTGGCAAAAGCCAATCGCGGAGTTGGGAAAGTTGTTGGTTTTGCGAATGGTTTATTGATACCATATTATAAATCATATCAAACTTTGAATTTATAAAGTCCAAATTCATTTCTTGTTTTGGTAAAGCTATTTGTAAATTCAATATATCATTTGGAGAAATTGATGGATACGATGAAACTGATAATTCAGCAATTTGTTGTAGTCTTTCTGTAACCCAGCTCGATGTTAAAAAAGTATATATCAAATCATTGCTTACCCAATCCTTTTTACTATTTAATTGAACAAATCCAGTTGAAGCAATTAAGTTTTTTATAGGATGCTTGATTATTCCATAATGGAATTGGTTTGGCCTAACAGTCGAATAAAGAATATCATTTTTACTTACGATTCTTTTTGCCCTGCTCGGAACCTTATCATTTTCAACATTGAACTGTTGAGTATTTTCAAGATAATTCTTGGTTAAACTACTTGTATCCAGATAGTTAATTATTTTATAAGAGTCCTGCTTGCCAATTGAGTTATAATTATATCTTAATAACTTAGACAAAGAATACATCTCCCATCCCTCTGGGATCTCCCTTTTAAGCGTCTCATTATAAACCATCTTGCCGCCGGAGGATTTGTAGGGTTTGTCTGTGAGTTCTGGTTTGCCCATGGCTTTTGCTAACTCTTTTGAGATGGGGAAATCAAACTGCACAAACCAGTAATCATACAAAGTCTTTGCCATCGCCTCCAGCTCGACATTTATGCGGTTGTTGAGTTCGATTTTAGCATCAAGAGCAGAGAGAACGACGGAGATCTTTTTTTGGATAGATTTTTTAAAGTTAGGTAGCGTGAATTCCATTATTTGGTTCTTATCTCCACGCGGCATTTTTGTCCCTTTAGCTCCACGCATCATGTGATTAAAAAAGTCATCTCGATACATACCATAATAAACAAACTTTGGATCATATTCATTTTTTACCGTGAAGACTAATACATCTGCAGAGCAACCACCATTACGATTAGAAAACCAAATCTTTTTCAAATACGGTCGAATATTTGCAACAAGGATATTGTCAGAGTTAAACGAGGGGAGCCTTCCTTCTTGTGGTGGTAAATTAACTGCGGTAGTCAGTCCAAGTTTATTTTGAAGTAAATTATCGGTAGTAACAAAGTTTTCTAACGTCACTGAATCTATGTTTATACGATCTTCGGAGTAATTAACAGCTTCTTTTAATTGTACGACGCCCCTCATCCCTCACTCCCCTCCATCTCCACATCACGATTCTCAATCAACCTCTTCGCACTCTTCGTAAACTGATGCAGTTTCTTAATGAGCAACTCTTTGGGCAGACATTTAGTGATATACTCCGCCACTTTGATATTGGCCTTATCCAGTTGCAGCAGTTCCACCTGCTCATGATTGCCTTCGGCGCAGAGGATCAGTCCGATGGGTTGCTCTTCCTCTTTTTCTGTTTCATTTTTCTCTAACCAGCGCAGGTACAGCTCCATCTGCCCTTTGTAGCTCGCCTTAAACTTTCCCAGTTTCAGCTCTATGGCAACAAGTCGTTTGAGCTTTCGGTGAAAGAAGAGCAGATCGAGGTAGAAATCGGCATTGTCAATAATCATCCGCTTCTGCCTGGCGACAAATGTGAAGCCTGCATCCAATTCCAGGATAAAGTTTTCAATCTCTTTTATAATAGCGGCTTCTAAATCCAGCTCAGAATAGGTGTCTTTCAGGCCCAGAAAATCCAGAACATAGTGGTCTTTAAAAACAAGATCAGGGGAGAACTTATCGTTTTCTTCAAGTGTTTTCAGCTCCTGTTTGGCGAGTTCTTCCGGTTTTTTGCTGATGGCTGTCCGGTCAAAGAGCATGCTGTCTATTTTCTTTCGGAGCATGCGAACACTCCATTTCTCTACCCGGCACATTTGTGCGTAAAAATCACGTTCAAGATCGGTTTTTAAAGGGATGAGTATTTTAAAATGGGACCAACTCAATTGTCGCCACAGTGTAGCGACAATTCGAAAATCAGGAAACATTTCGTTGAATTGCATCATACGGCGAAGGTTTTTTACAGCAAAGCTGCTTCCATACTCTTTAACCAATTTTGCCGACAGTGTCGGCAAAATCTGTTCACCATACTCAGCCCGTTTATTCTTTAAAACATCATCATTAATACGCTTACCGATATTCCAGTAAGTTGCAGTCAAACCGGCATTTACCGTTTGGGCGACCTGCTTTCTTGCCTCGTCGATGAGTCGTTTAATATCCTCAAACAGGTGAGGGTTGCCATCTTGTACAGGTGATTTACTCATATTTAAGCCCCGATAGTTGTTTTTTTATCTCTTTTTCAAGGTCGTGGGATCTATCGAAAAGGTTATTCAGATTATCGGTAAACCCTTTCACCTTTTCACCCAGGCCGGAGGCGTCAATCAGCACCACATCTCCTTTATTGGCTTTGTCGATAAACAGAATAGATACATTGGTGCCGGTAGTGGCAAAGATATTGCTTGGCATGGACACCACACCGGCAAGCATTTTATCATCAACCAGCCTCTGCCGTATTCTCTTGTCAATGCCTGACTGTGCCGTAATAAAACCGGTGGGCACAACTACGGCGGCTTTGCCGTTATCTTTTTTTAATGAGTAGATAATATGCTGTAGGAAGAGCTGGTAAATGGCCATTTTATCTTTGGCTTTCTTGGGAATATTAGGGATGCCCGCAAAAAACCGCTCGTTGTTTTCTTTGGTGTCCAGATCATTGCTGAAGTCGCTGAAGTCCATTTTGAACGGTGGGTTGGAGACGATGTAGTCAAACTTTATTAAGTCTCTTTTTTCTTTATGATACGGGTGCAGCAAAGTGTTACCCTGAATAATATTTTGAATGGAGTGGACAAGGTTATTCAAGATCAGGTTTAATCGCAGAAGGCTTGAGGATTTCTGGGAAATGTCCTGTGAGTATATCGTACACCTCTCTTCTCCAATTGCATGGGCAATATTCATAAGCAGTGTGCCGGAGCCGGCGGAAGGGTCGTAGCAGGTTACATTCTGTACGTGTTCAGTTACCAGAATTGCTCCCATGATCTTTGCCACCGCGTGGGGTGTATAATACTCGGCATACTTACCGCCGCCTTCTGTTTTTACCGCGAAAATATCGTTATTGGTAATAGCAATATCTCTTAACGTGTCATCAAACAGTTTTGCAAAATCAGGTTCGTTCTGTTTTTCAAATAGTTTGGAGATAAAGTGGTCAGGTTTCAGTCTGGCGGTATCGGCCTTAAGCTGAAGCAGCAGCATCTCATAGTCATCTTCCGGCAACGCCGTTAATGCCTGCTCCCAATTTTCTGACTTACCGGTTTTTTTATCTATTTTTTTTACTTCAAAAGCAAATTTATCATTTATGAATTTATAGAGAAAAACCTGAGTGATGATTTTAAACTCATTCCCGTCATTACCCAGACCATAAGAGGCGCAGATACCTTTCAGGTTGTCAATCAGCTCTTTTGTTTTTTGTTCGAAATCTAATGTTGTCATGCAACTGCTCCGTGGAATTCATTTATATATTCCTGCGCCACTAACTGATTAATAAATTTAGTGGTTTGGGCATTAAGATCAATTTTCTGTCTGTTCTTAAACTGGTCTACTACCAGGCCAGCCATCATTGAATTAAAATACCCCTCATTATCCAGAATCCTGGTGTTCTGTAACACCTGGTCATCGGCACATGTTTTTACACCATTAAGAGCTTCGCATATAAGGCTCTCCTGCTGTGATATAATTCCCTTTTCAATTATGCGTTTATGGGTCCGGGCATACTTTTTATCGTTTTGGTATTTTGCCTTCAGCAGATCATTCTGACGGTTAAGCTCTCTGATTTTCTCATGAATTTTATTTAAGCTCTCAATGTTCGCAACCATCTTTTCTTGTGTTATCTCGTTTAAATTTTTCTTTTTAAACAGCCTTTCCAGCTCCTCCTTGAGTGTAATAAAGTGCGGGTCTCTCTGATCAAAGTTTCCGGCAAGTTCTTCACGCGTTATGCGCAGAGTATTTTTGAGTTTGTCGGCAAGCACCAACTTCTTGCGATCCTCTTTAGTGCCAATATCGTGTAGAATGAGCGCTGCGCGTTTAGCTTTGTTCCTGTTTTTTTCGTTAATACCATAGGAAGGAGAAGGTATAGCGGCCATTGAAAGTTCGTATTCTTCTTCTTTCGTTATTTCCGGGACAGCGTAGTTGTGCTCAAATATTTCATACATCTTCTCGGCCTGGTCTGAGCTGTCACAAATAATCATACCACCGATAGAGCTATCGTTCATAGCCGTTCGACTTCTTTCAAAATCTTCAACAATATATTCCAGCATAGGTTCTACAAATTTGTGATGGGCATAAATGGCCTTTTTATCTGCATCGCCTTGCAAAACTTCAATCTCCCGCAATGCCTGCTCAAGTTTTATTTTATATTTTGTTTCAATGCCTTCGCGAATAAGCCGCAAGGTATAACCATCCGCTATTGACGCGTTATAATAGTACTTGTGAATATAGTCCCCAAACAATTTTTTGGAGCTATAATCATCGCCCAGCAGCGGAGTGCCGGTTAAACCTATTTTAATCGCGTTTGTGTCGGATTGATTTAAGTTCGCCAGAAAACTTCCTTCAGGGTTATAGCTGCGGTGAACTTCATCAAGAAAGTATATCCTCTGGATCTTGATATCGTAATCACTGCTGCGAACAACATTCGTGTCGTCTCTGAACTTGTGAATATTAACAACCGTTATTTCGAGGTTGCCGGATAAATTGTTAAATGCGCTGGTTTTTTTAAGATCTTCAACAAATTCGTTTCTGGTATTGACTGTGTGAACGATCAATCCTCTACTGGTAAATTCTCTATGGGCTTGCGTAAGCAGGTCAAGACGATCAACGATAAAGTAAAACCTGGGCACAATGGCTCTGTTCTGAAAATAGTCTGTAAGGAATTTAACATTATAAAAGGCCAATGCGGTCTTTCCGCTTCCCTGAGTATGCCAGATAATGCCTTTTCTGGTCCCTTTATCCAGTTTCTGCTCAATCGCTTTTGTCGCAAAAAGCTGAGGGTAGCGCATTATATGTTTTTCGGAACCACCACACTCTTTTACATAAGCAATAGCGTATTCAAGAATAAAAGCTAAACGCTTCTTGTTAAATAGAGAAGTTGATAATCGATTGGTTGGTGTATCGGGGCTCTTGTTTGTAATAAATTCAGGATTGTGTTTAATTACTGATAAATTATTATCCTTAAGAACAAAATTTTCAACAGCATCATCTATTAACTTGATACCGGACTGATCCACCAGCTTCTCATAAAAAGCTTTACCCAAATCTTCATTTTCAAGA
Source organism: Candidatus Scalindua sp. (assembly GCA_021777035.1). GTDB lineage: Bacteria > Planctomycetota > Brocadiia > Brocadiales > Scalinduaceae > Scalindua. The sequence goes on from JAIQZR010000146.1 coordinate 15,787, forward strand.
GCTAGATGAACGTCTTCCAATACCCTGCTTACATCTTGCTCTTCAATACCAGGATTGATCTTCAAAATACTCTCTTTGAATATATCCGTGAAGATATTGGACGACTCATTCCAGACAGCATCTTTTAATGAGAGATATTGATAACCCAAACGGGTCAGATGTAAGATCGAAGGTATTTTTACTCTTGTATCTTCATTAAATTTCATGGTTTTCTTTTTATTTTACGAGCAGTGGACAGTGTGTATCTGAAACAGGAATGTTCATCATAAAGTTGTTTGATCTATTCCCCATTTCCACAGAGCGAAGCTCAGCTTTGTGAGGACAAACATTAAAGCAAGGTTAATTAGTGTAAATTCGTGAAATTATTGTCTAAATACGCATACCATCAAACAGTATTAATCCGAGACAACCAAAAATAACTACTGGCAGCCATGCGGCCAGGACGGGTTGCAGGATCCCCATGTTGCCTAGATTGACGCAGATATAGGATAGCACGAAAAATGCACAACAGATCAGTACACTTATCCCCACCCTCAAAAATATGTTTTTGCTCACTCTTTCAAAACCTACAACAGCGGGAATGCCCAGGAAAAGTAAAATGAAATTAGTCAAGGGATACGCAACCCTTGTGTGAAACATAACACTGAACCTGGGATTTTCCGGCTCTTTTTCTCGTAATCTTCTCAATTCCTTAAAACTCTTCAATGCGGGATTAATGTCAGCCTTGCTCATTTGTGCTGGTGACAATGTGGTTTCCAGTGAATAATTATCCATTTTCAGCGTCGGAGCAATCCAGTTGCCACTTTCATCATAATTGTGCTTTACGACATTCAGCAGTAACCATCTGTTGCCATCTGTCCATGTACCTTTCTCCGCGCTGATTGTAAACTTCTTTCTACCATTTTCATGTTTCCCGATCACATAAATCGATTTTAAACTCTCTTCCGATACATTTAGTAGCCACACCCTGAAGAGCATGCGGTTCTCTTCGTCTTCGACGAGAATATCACTTTTCTCTTTCTCCTCAAACGTTGTTTGCTCTACTTTTTCAAGTTCCTCAGCAAACTTAGGAATAATCAGTTCCTGATTAACAACTGCCAATAACGAGAGAAAAACCGATACGACAAAAATAGGAAGCATAATTCTATAGAGGTTAATTCCAGCAACCTGCATAGCTAATATTTCATTATTCTTTACAAATCTTACAAGTACGAGACTCACTGAAATGAGGGTTATCGCCGGAAAAAGTTGTGAGACAAATACCGGTACCATTAGCCCATAGTAATGCGTAGCCATCGTAAATGCCTTTGCACCCATTTCTATAAAGTCGTCAATCTTTTGAATCATATCAACAGCTATATAAATACCACATATAGCAAACATGCATATGATAAAAGAGGGTACAAATGCCTTAACAATGTATTTGTCAATCTTGTAAAACATTTTACTTTAGTTTCTCCAATAACTCAGAAATACTTATTCCGGAAACAGGATGTTTAATATCCGGTGATATCTCACATAGTGGCTCCAACACAAAAACACGTTCATGCATGCGTTCATGAGGAATCTTCAAATTGTGATCAGTTACAATTGTATCCCCATATAGTAATATATCGAGGTCTATAACCCTCGGGCCCCATCTTACGCCGGTTTCTCTCCCCAGTGCGGTTTCAATCTTCTTAAACTCTTTCAAGAGTGCTTGCGGCTCAATCTCTGTCTCTAACCCTATGACGCAATTAACATAATCAGGTTGTAGTGGGCCACCAACAGGGGCAGTGTCATAAAAACCGGATTTCTCCTTGACGCAGAAACCCTCATATGCATCTATCCTGTCGATAGCACTAAGTATATTCTCTCTTTTGTTTCCAAGGTTTGAACCGAGGCCAGCATATACCTTCGTCATTTATCCTGTAGTAAACTAGGTGTCACATCCTGTGGTGAATTAGTATTTACATCTTATAAATCCTGGGCAATATTTTCGCTGGTGACAAGTCCTTCTAAGATATTAATATTTTTCCATCGGTCTAATATTATCTTGAGAGGCAGGGCTTTCTGGCTAGGCCCTCCTGCTGCGAGGAGTATGTAAGGTTTTTTGTCTTGTTTCTGCAAACGTTCTTCAATCTCGCAAAAATTAACTGTAAATATTGAACTGAAGAAAGCTGCAGCATCAATAAGGTCTTGCTTGGTCAATGTCACATCGCTGTTCGCAAATTTTTTCAGCCTTTTTATTTGCTCGTACACATCATATTTGAATTTTCCATCTTCCCGTTCAAACACTTCTCCAACTAAATGATGGAACAAAAACCCTTTTTTACTGAAAGGAGCAAACGCAATCTCACCAACGATATCAAAATTATTTAAAAATGATTGTAACCGTAAATTATAAACATGACGCATAAAACCGGTAACCGGATGGTTCCATCTTATACTCCCCAATCCTAAAATAACGATATCACTATTCAGTACTTCGTTTTCGAATCCAAGCATTTTGCGGGTTCTGATCCGTTGTTCAATGATTTCATACAATGACTCTTTGCTATAGAGATTGGCAATTTCGGGAAGCTGGTAGGTATGTGTTACCCCGACATTAAGATTTCGGTTTAATAGCTGCGAGACAATATGAAGTGGAGAAAGCTCGATTAAGTTGTTAGATCTTAAGGCTATGCAACTTGAAAAAAGTAGCTTTATATCCGTATCCTCAAGTTCATCTGCCAAACTCATTATTGTGTTCAAAACACTGCTTCCTCCCTGGGCAGATATTTTTATTTCCGTCTCTTTAATTATATCTTTATCTATAATTTGATTATTCCTGGTTTTGGTCATTTTCTCAAGAACGACATTTATCTTTCGTACCAAGATATCAGACGCATACTTACCTATCTGTTTATAATAGGCTTGGGTATGAACAAAATAATCTGCATTTTTTAAGACCACAACATCATTGAGATGGTAAGTATCTTTCAGCTTTTTCTCTAGCTCGACATTTCTCTCCTCATAGGACATCTTCAGTGGAACATTTTTCTTATTTGTCCAACTCGACAGCCGCTTGGAAACGAGTGATTGAGATACGTTTAGCTCATCAGCTATCTCCTTCTGAGTAACAAACTTAGGCCACTTTTCAAAAATGATCTTCGAGATTTTATTATCCAACTCCAAATGACTGATAGCAATCCCAGACCGGTTTTTGTTTATATTTTTCTTACCAAGCATAAATGTAACTTCCAAAATAGAAAAAAAATTGAGGACGTCATTGTCAGATAATTATGACACATTATCTAATAAAAACAATAAAATCCTGATTCTTTTTAGCAATAACAGCCAGTTTGCTATCATAAATGTGTATTTATCGACATATTACGTCATATTTATATATAATAATAAACTGTAAATCCACAGCATCATTAGTGCTATTGTATAAAGATGTTACGCTAATTTGTAATAATATCATGACATATAACATGGCGTATTTATTAATTATTATTATTGATTACACTAAACTATTATGTAAAATTACATACTGCAGATGAAGCAGCTTTTTGTTACCATTCCGTATTCACTTAGGGTGTGACTGTAAATGTTTTCTATAGGATACAAAGGAATACGGTGTTGGTAGTAGTAGAGATCTGAAAAGGATTGATCCAGATTTCGTATTTCCTAAATAAAGCGTTTATCAGGAGAGAGATTACTGGAGAAAATCAGATGTTAAGGATTGGATAGAGATTTTACATATATATTGACTGTAGAGGGGGGTGGTATTAAAAAAAGAAAAGCTTTTACAATCGGAAGGAGATATTCTAAATTAGGCGTTGCTGTTAGTGATCACACAGCATACCTGAAGGGTCTCAACAAAGATGTCAACGTTATTTTTATTTATTAGTAGAAGTGGAAAGGAGAAGGTAGAAATAAATGTTAAGAAAATTTAATAAACTATTTATTGCATTGCTGGTTCTCGTTGTCGCATTCTGTTTTTG
>JAIQZR010000147.1 GCA_021777035.1 Candidatus Scalindua sp.
ATCGATAATACCCCTTTCTACATATTCCTGCCATAGAGGAGTTCCACGGTAAACACATAATCGACTAAAGCTAAATGTGTCGAGTTTAAGCCGGACGGCAAATCGAAAACTCTCCAGAATGTCTTTAACGGTTTCATCTGGCGATCCGATCAGGAAAAACCCATGCGCAGTTTCAATTCCGTCTTTTTTGGCCTGTTTTACGGCATATTCTATCTGTTCAATAGTCTGGCCCTTTTTCAGGCGGTTGAGTACTTTCTGTGTTCCGGCTTCAACACCAAAGGCAAGAAAAGTACAGTTAGCCTTTACCATCAATGGCAATTCCTCAACAGCAAGCGAATCAACTCTGCCCTCGCACCCCCAATGAAACTCCAGTTTTTTGTCAATGATACCGTTACAAATGGCCTCTATGCGTTTACGTTGCATCAGGAAATGGTCGTCGGTCAGGTAGATTGACCTGTAGCCGTCATCATTCAACTGCTGCATTTCTCCCAGAACGTACTCCGGTGAGCGGCTCCTCCACTTGCCCCTTGCAAGGGATGGAATATCACAATAAATACATTGGAAAGGGCAGCCGCGTGTGGTTTGCATGGTACAAAAACGATCGAGAGAAAGAACCGCTGGCGCATCCATTGGCATCGATTCGATATATTCTATCGGTAAGCTTTTACGATCAGGATAAGGAAACTGGTCAAGATCCCTGATCAGGGGGCGGTCAGGGTTATGAACCACTTCATCATTGGATCGCCAAGTAAGACCGCCGACTATTTTCAAATTATCCAGGTTGTCGAGGTAATCGGGAAGCAGCTCTTCACCTTCCCCCCTGCCAACACAATCAATATATGGCGCATCGTTCAGGATCTTAACAGCATTCACTGTTGCAAAAGCTCCTCCGACAATAATTGGTGTTTTTGGCGCCGCCTTCTTCAGCCTTTGCGCCATACTCTTCATAAGGAGGTACGCAGTAGTTGAAAGAAATGAAAGGACAATTATATCAGGTTTTTCATCTTTCACGGCCAGCTCGATATGCTCTTCTTTCATCTGTGGATGGCAGGTGTCAAACATGGTTACCTCGTGTCCGTGGTTGCGGATAACCGGTGCCAATGTCTGAATGCCAAGTGGCGGGAAAGCCATCACCTCAATACGGTCGCTGTTACCCGATCTCCTGAGTTTTTCAGGAAGAATATTGTAGTAGTCCTCGTCCCGGATGTATATGAGATAAATCTTCATAGACTAATTTTTTGATTTAAAGATGATAAAAGTAGGCAAAAAGCAAAAACCATGAAAAAACTTCTGATACTTCTAACTTTGGCAAGCAGAAGCCTCTCGCAAATTTCCAATGCCTAACGTAGCCCTACTCCACATGGCCTGACCCTTCCTACTTCTCCTCTATCCTTTAACTATCAAACAAGTATGTCCTTTTAAATCAATTAGTCAAGAAGATTACAGCTTATATTTCCCCTATTTATCGAGGGGCTTAAAGAGATAACATCCCTAATTGGGTCTCCCGGTGCATCTGTAAAAATCGCTGATGAAGCATTGGGTATGATATAAACTAAATTTTTTGGTGAGTTTCATGTTGCAAAACAACCCCACTCTTTTATAATGTCCCTAGACAGGAGGTCGCTACAGATCACTTAACCACATTTTAAATATCTTCAAAAAGAGTTGTTTTATAAAAAGTAAGGCTTTTAATATACATTTATAAGCACGGGTATTTTCCACAATAGTATTTGCTTTTCAAAAAAAAGGAACTAGGTCTATTGTCCGATAATAAAGGTAAATGTAATGGATGGAAAATCATTTAATATAACCGAAGAAAAGCTGGATAAGCTTAAAGTAATTATTCCCGAAGCATTTACGGAAGGCAAGGTCGACTGGGAAAAACTGAAGGCTGCCCTGGGTGAGGATATAGAATTCAGGAATGAGCGCTATGTCTTGAACTGGGCCGGTAAATCTGACGCGTTCAGAGTGCTTCAATCTCCAACCACTGCCACACTCGTCCCCTGCGAGAAAGAATCCGTCAATTTTGATACCTCAGATAATATCTTTATTGAGGGTGAAAATCTCGAAGTCCTGAAGATCCTCCAGAAATCCTACTTCGGCAAGATTAAGATGATTTACATTGATCCTCCTTATAATACCGGTAATGACACCTTTATCTATCCCGATAAGTTCTCCGAGACCAAAGGGGAATATTTAAACAGGATCGGTGACAAGGATGAAACCGGATTTATGACCCGTGAAGGGTTGTTCCGCAAAAACTCTAAAGATAGCGGCCATTATCACTCCAACTGGCTTTCGATGATGTACCCGAGGTTGTTTCTGGCAAGGAATCTATTGCGGGATGATGGCGTGATTTTTGTCTCTATTGATGATAATGAAGTGCATAACCTGAGGCTTCTGATGAATGAGGTGTTTGGTGAGGAAAACTTTGTGGCAAATATTGTTTGGCAAAAGAAATATGCTGCAACAAATGATGCAAAAGGCTTTTCAGCTATGCATGACCATATCGTTACTTACCAAAAAACAGAAAATTTCGGAAGAAATTTGTTCCCAAGAACAGTAGAACAAAACAAACCATATAAAAATGATGATGGTGATGGCAAAGGATTGTGGCGTTCGGATAATCTTTTGGTAAAAAGCTTTAGCCCATCTGGCGTTTTTGCAATTAAAAACCCAAAAACGAATAAAGAATTTTTTCCTCCAGAAGGTAGTTGCTGGCGAGGAAATAAAAATACAATTAAAAAATGGTTAGACGAAGGAAGAATTTTTTTTGGCAAAGATGGTAATGGTGCTCCACAATTAAAACGATATTTAAATGAAGTCCAAAAAGGACGGGTGCCAACAACATGGTGGCCATTTTCTGAAGCAGGTCATAATGATGCAGCAAACAAAGAATTGAAATCTCTTTTCAAATCTAAAGCTCCTTTTGACACACCTAAGCCAACAACTTTAATTAAACAAATGATAAAAATAGGTTCTAACGACAACAGTATTGTTCTCGATTTTTTCTCAGGTTCCTGTACTACCTCCCATGCCGTACTTGACATAAACAAACAAGACGGTGGAAACCGCAAATTTATCTGTGTCCAACTTCCAGAAAAATGCGAAGAAAAATCAGACGCTTTTAAGGCGGGCTACAAAACTATTGCCGATATCGGTAAAGAGCGTATTCGGCGGGTAATAAAGAAGATCAAGGAAGATCAGGACGGAAAGCTTGATCTGGACGGAAACATAAGTAAACAGGATTTAGGCTTCAAAGTTTTGAAACTCAGGCAATCCAACTTCAAGATATGGCGTACCGGGGTTGAGAACGAAGAGCAGCTTATTAAACAGCTGCAAAAACATCTTGAGCCGCTGGATGAACATGCCAAAACAGAAAATGTTTTATATGAACTGCTTCTCAAATCCGGCAAGCCCCTTACTTCAAAGATTATCAGGGGAAACGGATATTTTCTGGTAAATGACGATGAACTAATTCTGATCCTCGAAAAAATCAATGAAAAGATTATCAAAACGGTTATAGCAGAAAAGCCGGAGAAGGTTATCACGCTTGACCGCTTATTTAAAAACAATGACCAGTTAAAGACCAATACCGCGTTACAGATGAAGGACGCAGAGATTGATTTCAGGGTGGTGTGAATATGAAAAAACTGAATCAGATATTTAAACGCCTGGAAATGAACAGGCAGAATGGCCTGTATATAACTGCTGAGCACAAGTGGCATGGTATCCTACCTCCACGGCTTGTTTGGTTGATAGAGGAGAAATTAAAGCCAATAGCATTTTTCTGCCTTGAAAACAAACCGCTTGTCTTGTTTTATGATTCACCTGCAAACAAAAAGGAACTCTTTAAAGCTATCTGGAATTTTAACGAATCACCGGTTGTTATTATTAATGAATCTGATTCAGTAGAAATTTTTAATGGTTTTTCATACTTTAAAGAGGAATCTACCCTAGAGAAACTAGAAAATGAGGAGAATCTCGATAATTTTTCCTATTTTGAACTGGTAACCGGAAAATCTTTAGAGAAATATCACCGTGAACTGAAATACCAGAGCAGAGTAGATTATCATCTTCTTGAAAATATTCGTGACGCACGAGATATTCTTAAAGAAGAACATGACATTGAGGATTTTCTTGCAAATACGCTTATAGGAAAGTGTATATTTGTGCGATATTTGATAGACCGGAAAGTAAAAATAAGGTTTGATGGCAAATTACGGAAAAGGAAAAATGCAGATTTTTGTAAACTACTGAGTGACAAAAAAAGAGCAATCAAGTTCTTCAAATATCTGCAAAATCATTTTAATGGTGAAGCATTTCTGGTTAATGACAGTGAATTGCACAGCGTTTCTCAAAAGGCATTTGATGTATTAAGACATCTTTTGGAAGGAACAGACTTAAAGAGTGGACAAAGATCACTGTTTGATATCTATGATTTTTCTATTATTCCCGTCAAATTTATAAGTAATGTATATGAGCATTTTATAGGAGCAGAAACACAGGCTCAAAAAGGCGCTTATTATACACCGGTTTTCCTGGTGGAATATATTCTGTCCGAGACGGTTGAAAATTATTTCAATGATAGCCCGGACAAATATAATTGTAAAGTTCTTGATCCCGCATGCGGTTCCGGTATTTTTTTGGTTGAAGCATTAAGGCGTATTATAGAGCACTATTTGAGTCTGAATAATGAGAGAATTACAAAGAAAGTATTAAGAAGACTTGCCGAAGACAATATATTTGGAATAGACCATGATGAAAATGCTATAAATGTGGCAATCTTTTCGGTATACTTGGCTTTACTCGATTATTTAAAGGATCCAAAGGACATCGAAAATTTTACCTTCCCGAAACTAAGAGAAAACGGAAATTTCCATGATAAAAATTTCTTTGATCTTGAAGCAGAATTTAATAAGGAATTTTCAAAAATTAGTTTTGATTTTATTGTTGGCAATCCTCCCTGGAAACGCGGAAGTTCCTCTGATGCACGGTTTGTGAAATATATTGATAAAAGGAAAAGAAAAGAAAAAGAATTAAACACCGAGAAAGATACACCAGAAATTGCAATCAGTAACAAAGAAATTGCACAGGCGTTCTTATTGAGAGCCAGTGATTTTTGTAGTGAACAAACCAAATGCGCATTGATAGTTACCAGTAAAACTCTCTATAATCTCAATGCAAACAAATTTAGAATCTATTTCTTACATAATTACTATCTAGACAAAGTTCTTGAACTTGCACCTGTCAGAAGAGAAATTTTTGATAAATCAAATGATCCTTCTATTGCACCTGCAGCAATTCTGTTTTTTCGATATGCTCATGGAACCCAAACCGACACCAATGTACTGATCCACTTAGCTTTAAAACCAAACCGGATCTTTTCTTTGTTTAAGATTTTTGTGCTTCAAAGGCCGGACATAAAGAAAGTCGTACAAAAAAGACTTATGGATCATGACTGGCTCTGGAAAGTGCTGGTTTACGGCAGCTATTTGGATTTTAACTTTATCAACAGGTTGAAAGAAGAGTATAAGACTATCGGGGATGATATTTATGATGAAAGCCGTTTTTTAGTTAAACAAGGGTTAAAAAGAAAAGACGGTGACAAAAAAATATGTGTAAAGGAAATAATCGGTTGGAATTATTTAGATAAAGATAAAAAGGAATTAAAACAATTTTATATTTCTCCGAATCATGAAAAATGGCAACTATCTGAAGTAGGTTATATTTATAGAGAAAACGATTCGGTTGTCCTGGATGTATTTAAACCTCCATCTTTGTTAGTTTCAGACGCTGTTAATAATAAATTTCAATCCGTTACGGCACTATCTCTATCCAAGCTAATATTTACTGATAAAACAACTGCTATAAAAGCATATAAAAAGAAAGATATTAAATATCTAAAAAGCATTTCAGGTTTATTAAATCTTGATTTTTGTGCGTATTATCTGCTTCAAACTGGTTCTAACATTGGAATTGAACGTGAACAGGTCCATGATGTTGAAAAGTTCAGCCTTCCCTATGTTGATAATCCTAATTTTGCTGAATTAGTCGAAAAAATTGAAATAATCAATAAAAAGCGGTATGAAACAAAATTATTAAGCCCAGACATTGATATATTAGAACGTGAAAAACAGTGCCTAGTTGATGAACTAAATGAGGAAATATTCAAAGGTTTTGATCTCGATGAACAGGAGCTTGCCCTCGTTGATTACGCCGTGAATGTTACCATCCCTATGATTACGAGGCATAGGGGATACGAAAGAGAACTTTTCTCTCCCCTTCCTTTTAGAGATAAATTGTTAGAAAAGTATATAAAAGTATTTCTTTCCCGTTTTGAAGCATCATTCAGAGAAAAGCATCTTAGAGCGGAGATATGGCATACCGGCAATATTGTTGGAATTTTTTTTAATGTTGTTCCAAACAATTCCTCTGATAAGCAGGTAATTGAGTGGCGGGAGAAGACAAATAAAAAGTTATTGAATAAAATTGTGTCATTAGGCACTGAAAAAGTTACGAAAGATTTATTTATTCAAAAAGATATTCGTGGATTCGAGAAAAAGGGTTTTTATATAATAAAACCTAACGAAAAAAGACTCTGGCATAAAGCAATGGGTTATCTTGACGTAGACAAATTTATGGACGCTATACTCAAGGCAGGTAAAGAGGAATATAATGGATAATCTGAATGCCTTTGATTTTCAATATAGAAATGAACCCTATGAGCTTGAGTTTGAAAAAATTCTTAATGGAATTACCGCTTGTTATAGAATGATGATCAAAGATAACGTTACGGTGCCGTCAAATGATGAAAACAGAATAAGAGATATTCTGCTGTTGGATTATATTAGAAAGATAAAAAATAAAGTCAATTTAACAAATTATCGCTTTGATAGAGAAATTTCGGAAGATACCACTAAAGGGAGAGTTGATATCAGAATAATATCAATAAATGATTTTAAGATTGATGAAGCATATTATACCATTGAATGTAAAAGGTTAGACAATCGAAAGCCAACAGGAACTTCAGGTTTAAATGGAAAATATATTAACGAAGGAATAATGAGATTTATTAATGAATATTATTCATCCTACTACGGCGTGAATGGTATGATTGGCTTTGTGGTTGGAAAAATGAATATCGATAACAATACTAAAAGTATAAACGAATTATTAACCAATAATTTCAAAACTGCAAATACCCAAAAAAAACTAACACATGTTGATTTTATTAAAAAGTTCAAACATTCATATTATTCTATTCACAAAGATATCAAAGATAAGAAGATTAAACTCTATCACCTGATGTTCGATTTCTCGGCAAATTTAAAGAGTAAATAATTGAGATACCACTTTGATCCAATTCAACAGTATAAGCCTTGATATGAGTATAAAGCAGTTAGAAATACAAAACAAATTAAGAAAAGTTGTTTCCTGTGAAATATCATTATTAGAAGAGGGAATTGACCGTTTCCGTGTTTTCACACCCTTTGAATTTGAAGACGGAGACCACTTTTCAATCGTACTCAAGAAAAATGGCGAGTATTGGATATTCAGTGATGAAGCACACACAATCATGCATATGAGCTATGACATGGATATTTCCGTACTTAAAAAAGGAAGTCGACAGAAAATTATTACTAATACTCTCTTAAATTTCGGAATAGATGAAAATAACGGGACGTTATCAATAAAAGCTAAAGAGGAAAATCTTGGAAACGCTTTTTATAATTTTGTTCAAGCCTTAGTCAAGATAACAGACTTGTCCTACCTGAGCAAAGAACATGTCCGTTCAACATTTTATGAGGATTTCAGATCACTGTTAAGTGAAAATGTAGAACCGGATCGTTTGGCATTTGACTATACACACCCTGAACATGACAAAGAAGGAAAATATGTTGTTGATTGCCGTATAAATGGGACGTCCAAGCCTGTCTACCTCTTTGCCATTCCCAACAACAGTAAATGCAAAGATGTGATGATCTCAATGTACCAGTTTGAACGCTGGGGGGTTAGATATAACTCAGTTTCAATATTTGAAGATCAGGAAAATATAAATCGGCGTGTACTCGCAAAATTCAGTGATATCGGAGAGAAACAATTTTCTTCTCTGCTTTCCAACAAGGAACGCATCAGGAAATATCTATCTGAACAAATTGAAGATATCTCATGAAATTTCACTTTGATCCAAACCAGCAATACCAGCTCGATGCGGTTAATTCAATCATAACTGTTTTTGAAGGCCAGCCCCTGGAACACGGTGATTTCAGTTTTACGATTGATGATAAAAATTACCTGTTTAAGGTAGATGGCGTTGGAAACCTTCTGAAATTGAGTGAAGAGCAGATACTTGAAAACGTCAAATCCGTTCAGGCAAAGAATGAACTGCCCGTTGCCGCCTCCCTTGACGGGATGAACTTTTCCGTTGAAATGGAAACAGGCACCGGCAAAACCTATGTTTATCTGAGAACAATCTATGAATTAAATAAAAACTATGGATTTAAAAAGTTTGTTATTGTCGTACCTTCCATAGCTATCCGAGAAGGCGTGCTGAAGAATCTTGAGATCACGTTTGAGCATTTTCAAAATCTTTATGATAAGACACCGGCCAATTTTGAAGTTTACGACCGCAAACGTATTTCCAATCTGCGGAACTTCTGCATAAGCAATGCGATTCAGATACTGGTCATCAATATTGATTCATTTGCCAAGGATGAAAATGTCATAAACAATCCTAATGATAAACTGACAGGAAAGAAACCGATAGAGTTCATTCAGGCCACATCACCTGTTGTAATTGTAGATGAACCACAGAATATGGAGACAGAAATAAGGAAAAGGGCGATAGGAAATCTTAACCCACTCTGTACCTTGCGTTATTCTGCCACTCATATAAACAGGTATAATATGGTTTACAATCTTGATCCCGTAAAGGCATACGACCTTGGTCTTGTCAAACAGATAGAAGTGGATTCAATCGTCACGGAAAATGATTTTAATAAGGCTCTGGTCACTCTTGAAAAAACTCATGCCACGAAAACCAGTACTTCCGCGAAAGTCAAGATTGATGTAAATACAAAAGACGGAGTAAAACGGAAGTCTGTTACCGTAAAAGTTGGAGATGACCTGTACCTGCTTTCAAACAAAAGGGAGATTTATAAGAACGGCTATATAGTAAACGGAATTGATGTTGGCGACGGATTTATTGAACTTTCCAATGGCGAGATCCTGTTTCTTGGCGACACATTGGGAGGTCTTAATGATGAGGTGATGAAGGTACAGATAAGGAAGACCGTTGAAGAGCATTTCCTGAAAGAGAAAAAATATAAAGACAAAGGCATAAAAGTACTCTCTCTCATTTTTGTTGATCGTGTCTCGAATTACCGTTCCTATGATTCTGACGGTAAGCCTCTGAAAGGCAAGTTTGCCGAATGGTTTGAAAATACTTATCGTGACATCTCAGGGAAAACCGTTTATAAGGGATTAATTCCATTTAAAGCTGAAGACGTTCACAATGGTTATTTCTCTCAGGACAAAAAGGGACAATGGAAAGACACCAAGGGTAATACGTTGGCAGATGACGACACATTCAAACTTATCATGAAAAATAAGGAGAGGCTTCTGGATACAGTTGAGCCTCTTCGTTTTGTTTTCAGTCATTCTGCTCTCAGAGAGGGTTGGGACAATCCGAATGTTTTTCAAATATGTACGCTGAATGAAACACAATCTGAAATGAAAAAAAGACAGGAAATTGGACGAGGGCTGAGGTTATGTGTAAATCAGGATGGCAGTCGAATACATGATACAAACATCAATCTTCTTACTGTCATTGCCAATGAGGCTTATGAAGATTTTGCAAAACAGTTACAAAGCGAGATTGAGGAGGATTGCGGTGTCTCATTCAAAGATCGAGTTAAGAACAAACGGAAGAGAAAGATGGTAAAATATCGTAAGGGGTTTGAACTTGATGATAAATTTAAGGAGATCTGGAACAGGATCAATTATCGAACAATGTACAGAGTGGAATATGGCACTCCAGTATTGATTCAAAAAGCGGTAAAAGCAGTGGAACAGATGCCAATAATTAAAAAGGCAATGATAAAAACAACCAGGACTGCTCTTGAATTTAATGATAGCGGTATTGTTGCTGAAATACAAGCGTCGTATACAACCACGCTTGCTGATGCATTCAGTATTCCTGATCTGCTTTATTACATACAAGAAAGAACAAATCTCACACGAGCTACAATTCTGGAAATTCTAAAGAAATCCGGCAGAATTGGTGATGTGTTTATAAACCCTCAGCTTTTTCTTGATAATGCCGTATTAGCGATAAAAGAGGTCCTGTTTGAATTGATGATAGACGGCATCAAGTATGAGAAAATTGGAACGAAAGAATATGAGATGCGTCTGTTTGAAGATTATGAAGTTCATGTAAACGATCTGACTTTCAACATATCAAAAAAAGAGAAAACTATTTACAGCAATCTCTGTCCGCTTGATTCACATGTAGAGTATGAATTTGCCAGAGAATGTGAAAGCAGGGATGACATTGAATTCTACTTTAAACTTCCTTCCAAGTTTAAGATTAAAACGCCAATAGGCAATTACAACCCGGACTGGGCATTGATTAAGAAGAACGAAAAGACTGTCTATTTTGTAGCTGAAACAAAATCAGAAGGACAGGAGTTAAGGGCCAGCGAAAAGAGAAAGATTGAATGTGGCCGTGCTCATTTTAGAGAATTTGATGATGTCAAATACAAACAGGTTGTTACTGTGAGTGAATTGGATTATTAAACAGCTTTATTATTTTATGGATACTTTTAAGGTGTAAATAGTAAATCCGTGATGAATTAGAATCCCAACTCAACAGGATATTCAAGACATAGGCGTTTTGGCAAACTCACCTTTTTCCAGCCCTTCAATTTCATCATTTAATGCCAAACCCGTGTTTGTTGTTGCTGTTTCGCCAGTTATCTGTATAATGCCTGAATACGGTATTAGTTAAGAAGATATACAATTACGAAAGTGGGAACAACTTATGGTTAAAAGAGTGACCAGCAAAGAGAGACTTCAACAGATGGCGGAAGAGGCGGCCGCCGGTGAAGAGTTGAAAGCTGAAAAGAAGGCGAAAAAAGCGGCAACAGCAACCAAGAAAGTAGCCAAATCTATTGTAAAAAGGGAAAAAGTCGTTTGGAAAATTTTCGATGCCAGCTATAAGGAGGTTGGCTGCTTTCCTTACGCTCAAAAGGATGATGCTTTTGCAAAACTGGAGGAACGTAAACAGAAAAAGAGCACGGTTAATTATTTTATCAATGAGATAAAAGTGCCCATGGAAGATGAGTAACATGGGCAGGATCTTGGTTTCAAATTTAATTTGGCCCTGATTTCAGGCGGTTGTAGACTGAAATCTCCCTTTCTGATTCTTTTATCTTCCACTTCGCCCGATAGATTATACCAAGGGCAAAATGGGCATCCGGATTGTCCGGGTCTATTTCT
Organism: Candidatus Scalindua sp.; assembly: GCA_021777035.1. Lineage (GTDB taxonomy): Bacteria > Planctomycetota > Brocadiia > Brocadiales > Scalinduaceae > Scalindua. The sequence continues at coordinate 11,503 of JAIQZR010000147.1, forward strand.
ATTGCCTTCCTCAGTTTGTAAATAGAATTTTCTATATCACCTTTTTTCGCATAAGCAATACCAAGATTATAGTGGGCTACTCCGTAATCGGATTTCATTTCAATCGCGTGTTTGTACTGATAAATAGCTTCATCGATCTTATTTTTAAAATCATACGCAACGCCAAGATTGTTATATGCCTTTGAGTATGTGGGATCCAACTTGACAGCCATCTTCCATTCGATAATAGCATTATCAAAATCCCCCAGATGACGATATATGAGGCCTAAATTATAATGAGCTTTCGTATGATTCTGATTGAGTGCAATTGCTCGGGTCAGTTCCGAAACGGCTTCTTCCAACATCTCTTTTTCAATGTAGATCGAACCCAGATGATAATGGGCCTCAGCGTAATTCTCTTTTATTTCTAATGCCTTTTTAAAGGAGGCTATTGCCTTGTCCGACAAGCCCTTTGAATAATATGCAAAACCAAGATTATTGTATGCTTTATAGTTTTTAGGATCTGTTTCTAAGGCTTTATTCCATGCAGTAATTGCTTCATCTAATAAACCCTTATTACTATAAGCATTTCCAAGAAGAAAATAGAGAAGATCGTTGTCAGGGTTAAGTTCAATACCTTTGTTAAGCATATTTATGGCATCTTCAATAAGTCCCTTTTTCAGATACGCAAAACTTGAATTATAATATGCTTCAGCATAATCCGGTTTAATCTCTATCGCCCTACTGTAAGCAGTAATCGCTTCTTCCGGTAACCCTTTCCAGTAAAAAACAACCCCAAGATTAACATAGGCTTGCGCATAACCGGGATCTATTTTTAATGCCTCTTGAAACTCTTCTATAGATTTGCTGAGTTTGTTTTTATTCATATAGATTACGCCCAGGTTATAATGTGCTTTTGTGTGATCTGGCATTAACTTCAACACCTTTTGCAACTCGGTTATCGATTCGTTTGGCATTCCTGACTTATAATAAGCAATGCTCAAGTTAAAGCGTACGTTAGCATCCTCCGGAGTAATAGCTGCTATATTTTCATATATGAATATGGCGTCCTCAAATTTTCCTTTTTCATAAAAGGCTATCGCCAGGCTGTTTAACGTCTTAAGATCCTCCGGATCTATTTCCGACGCTTTTTTTAATACTGCTATCGCTTCATCCTGCATCCCCTTCTTTTTATAAGCAATTCCCAGATTGTAATATGCATCCACAAAGCCAGGTAAGAGAACCGTAGATTTCTTAAGATTAGAAATGGCTTTATCAAATTGACCTTGTTCAAGATAGGCAGTCCCAAGGTTGTAATATGATTCGATGTAGTCAGCATTTGCCTCAATGGCTTTTGTATAACTTGCGATGGCATTATCCAATAACCCTTTATTAAAATATATAATTCCCAGGTTATTTAAAGATTGATGATAATCCGGTTTAATTTCAATCGCCTTTGCATAGGCTGCAATTGCGTCGTCTATTAACCCTTTGTTATTATAAAGGAACCCCAGATTATATTCTGCCTCTGCATTGGTTTTGTCAACCTGTAGTAGTTTTTTGAATATATCAATTGCTTTATCAAGATCTCCCTGGTTGGTATAAATAGTGCCAAGATAAAAATACGCATTAACATAGTTCTGATCAAGCTCCAGGGTTTTGTTAAACTCATCTATCGCTTCAGATACCGTTCCATTATCATGGTAAGCTAATCCAAGGTAATAATGCGCATCAACATTTGATGGTTCGTGTTCTGATGCCTTTTTCAACTCTTCAATTGATATGCTTAAATCGGTTTTTGCCTCTTCAGTAGCTGATACAATATTAACGTGATTTACAATAAAAATGGTAATTATCGTGAAAAACAGCACATGTGCTAACTTACGCATAAAATTCCTCCTGTAGATTATTGTGTTTGCAACTTTTCTTCAACCTGCTTGTCAGTTTTATTCTCAATACTTTCCTCTAATAGAGCCGGCTGCATTTCCGATTCCAATATAACAGCAGGTTGTTCAGGTTTGCTGTAAATAGTACTTTTGAGTAAGCGATAGTCAACTTCCTCTTCTGAAGGAATATGAAAAGGCGCGAGTGTATGCGGCCCTGAAACCTGTTCATTCGGTTCATCCGGCTGAATAGCAAAACCAGCTTTAACTATCCGGGCTCTGCTTATCCTTAAACCTTCTTTGCTTGCAACCGCTAATTTATAATTGATAGTTTCTTCCGGAATGTAAAAAGAGTGTATTCTTCCTTTCTGTATGGGTATAGAGGCGGTACTAAGCGTGTCTATCGGCAAAGTAACAGGCTCGCCCATTAAATCCTTCTCCGGTTTTTCAAATGGAGATTCAATCGTATCTTTCTCCGTTTTTGTTTGGGAAACGCTACCGGGAATTACATTTTTAAGCCTTTTCGCTAACTGTTCAGCCGGTAGTTCTTCATGCTTGCCAATGAGTTTTTTGACCAGCAAATCTCCCACAAGGAGCTCCTTGAATGTATATCCCTTCTGCATATTCCTTTGTAAACTAAAGTTTGTGAAGATAAGCATTAAGACTAGTAATACGGACAATGTCGTAAAAATCTTACCTGAATATTGAGGAATTACTGCTCTCAGGACATGAAGAAAAACGATAAATAAAAATGCTGCACTACTGACCTCTATTAACCCGGCTTGCCATTTCCCGTAGTACGTGAAGCTTACAAACACCACTGCAATTACAAAAAATGTGATAGTTGTGTATATAATTATCCTGTCAAACCTTCCTTGTGAAGGTATGGAATTATCTGTTTTCTTTTTAGATTGTCCGAATAGGGTTTTAAATAAAGGCATTGGATTTTATGTTTCGTTAAATTTAAACTATAATGGCACCTGAGTTTTTAATAACTAGCGAGTTAACAATTACGTTAAACAGCAGAATGTTTTACCGGGAGCTGATTAACTACATTGCTTATTATCCTCTGATTTCTCACTGTTATTTAAATACAATCTCATATCCTGATATTTGAGACGGATGAATACCTGTAATTAATTGATCGAAAGGCTTTATTCCATTACTCTTTAAACTAATGATAGAAAATGTCGTCTCATATATCACATTACTATCCTTTCCTAAAACTTTCAAACCAAACAAAGCACTAGAAATGTTTTCTCTTGAATCATTCTTTATCTCCCCTTTAACAGTTGTAGAGGATCCAAATTCAGAAAATGTAACATTCCTTACATAATAATCATTACCTATTGCCTTAAACTCTTTATCTACCGGCGGACTTGTTTTTGCGACTTGAACGGTTTTCTCTTCTGCAGGCAGGAGACGAGCTTCTTTGTCTTCTGCTTTTACCTCATTTGTCTTTTGCTCTTCAACTATTTCTTTTTCTTCTCTATAGGTGGTTAATTCTGAATCATTAAACAAAATAACATATCTTGCAATGCTTTCACTGTCAACACCGGATATTAACTTATCGAACTTCTTTGTGCTTCCAACACTAAAATTTAATGCGACGATATCAAGGGTGTTCAAAAGATTATCGATCTTATCATAAAGCTGTATTTTAAAGTTTGCAACAACATAATCCACGTTTGATTTGTTTATTATTTCTCCGATTATCTTTGTGGATGAACCGGTAGAGGGCAGACTGACATTTCTCACAAAAATGTTTTTTTCTGCTCCTGACGATTTCTGAGTACCAGTTTTTTCCACCTCTGACGATACTGTTTCACCTGCTGTCTCAGGTAAAGTCGTCTTCTTTTCTTCCATATCGGTGGCCGCAAATTCCGGTACTTTATTCGATTCTCTGTGTGTATCCCGGTTCTCAGAGCCTTTATTCATTGACAATAGTATTTTTTCCTGCTTCTCCAGCTTTTCATTAACTTTATTGATAACTGCCGCCTGTTCGTCTATTGCCTTCATTAAGGTTTCTAAAGGTTTTTGAGATACATAATATATCTTTTCAACGGTTGCAATGCTAACTTCTAAAGCCTCAAATCTCTTTTTCATATCTGATGATGTCTTATTTAATACCCCTATTGTCTCTTTAAAAGAGTTTGCGATATTATTTGTCTCTAGGATCGAATCTGTTTTTTCTACCTTATCAATCCTTGCATTCATGATTTCAGTTAAATTGTTCAGGTTGTCATTAATTTTACTGTTGAATTCTTGCCGTTGTTTTTTCTCTTCGGCAAAGTCTCTCTCAAGCTTAAAGAGCCTTTCGTTTATGTTATCAAGCAGCTTGTCCCATACCAACTGTGTTGTTTTGGAATCTTCAGGGCTTCCCTGCTCTTCCGCAGCACAGTTTATGCCAAACAAAAAAAGACAGAACACATAAATAAAAATAGATTTCTTCATTAGATAATATCGCTCCCTATACATTGCTGATTTATAAAATAAACTTATCATCGCTATTTTGGCTGGCAGGCTTCATACCTCCATCACATTTGTTCTTTAGGCAAAACGAAGTTGAGAATGCCTCTTTCTTCCGTCCTCCCCGTCCATCTATTTTTTTAAATTTTTTCAGGAATTACCAAAAACAGTGGCCGGAAGGTGTCAGCTTGTTTCAGTGGCAACCTCAAGCGATTCGTATAAGATGTCCATCATCTTATTTAATTGTGAAATATTTATACACAAGGGCGGCATAATTACCAGAACATTGTCCAGCGGCCTGGTAATCAATCCACGTTTCCTTGCTTCCAGGCAGATTTTCACCCCTATCTTTTCTTTCCACGAATAAGGCTCCCTGGTATCCTTGTTTTTAACCAGTTCTAAACCGGCAATAAGTCCGCATTGCCGAACGTCTCCTACCGTCTCCAACTCCTTGAATTGTTCGAGTCTTTCCTTCAAAGCCCCGATCTTTGGAACAAGTCCTTCTATGACCTTTTCATTTTCAAATATATCGATATTCGCAAGGGCTGCTGAACAAGCTAATGGATTTCCGGTATATGTATGACCGTGGAAAAAAGTTTTCTGTTCGCTATGGTTACCGAGGAATGTATTATAAATTTCGTCTGTAGTCAGAGTCGCTGCCAAAGGCATATAGCCTCCATTTAAACCCTTGGAAACCGTTAATATATCGGGCGTTACATTTTCATGTTCACACGCAAACATTTTCCCTGTACGACCAAACCCGACCAGCACCTCATCTGCAATAAGAAGGACATTATATTTTTCACATAAATCTTTTACTCCGGACAGATAACCTTCAGGGTGGACAATCATTCCTCCCGCGCCCTGTACGAGTGGTTCCATAACCATGGCCGCTATAGTTTCTGAATTTTTCGATAATATCTCTTCCAGCTTGCCTAAGCATTCAAGGGAGCAAGATGCTTTATCTTTATCGTATGGACACCTGTAACAATAGGGCGATGGCGTAGTGAACGTTTTTAGCAAAAGAGGCTTAAAAACAGCATGGAAAACCTCTATCCCACTCACACCAACAGCACCTAAAGAATCGCCATGATATCCGTATTGCAACGTAACATAATTGGTTTTCTTTTTGTAATCTTTATACTGCCAATATTGAAATGCCATTTTTATGGCCACTTCAATGGCATTGGAACCATTATCAGAATAGAATATTTTGTTTAGACCTTTCGGAGTGATCTCTACCAGGCGTTTTGCCAATTTGGCGGCAGGTATATTTGACATGCCCAGCAGGGTTGTATGAGCAACTTTATCAAGTTGGTCCTTTATCGCATTGTCAATCTCTTTCCTCCTATGTCCATGTATATTACACCACATAGAAGAAACACCATCGATATACTCCTTACCATTAATGTCTCTCAGCATAATCCCCCTGCCATCTACTATAATTAATGGTTCTTCTTTGACAAAATCTTTCATCTGTGTAAAGGGATGCCACAGATACTGTTTGTCCCAGGATGCTACTTGCTCTTTGGATGTTTCTTCATGCATAACGGTGTGTTCCCTTATGTAAATACAAAGTTAAAAGTGGGCTAAAGTTATGGTAAAAAAACAGATCTTCTATTCTTTTAACTTCAGGCGCTTTAGTCAACTTAAGACAGTTCAACCCTGATTGGTTACCCGACTTTGTCATTCAGGCGGACGGCTTTGCCGCACGATGGTGTGTATTGTAATATAGATTACTCTTGCCAGAAAACAGCCTTACTGTGCAAAGGCCGTTTGGCCGTTTCCCTTTTGCCTTTGAGTGAAACGAAAGGAAAACGTGTGTATGGGTCTAATTGTTTCTTCCCTGTAGCCATCTCCCCGCATAAAAGGATCCGATACCTAGCCCCACGCATATAATTTCAAGGTTCATAGAGTGCTTAACGATGCCAAGATAAAGACCTTCTACTAATAAGAGCATGCCTAAAAGTTGCAAAAACCGTGCAATTAACACTAATCATTTCCTTCCTTGAGTTAATGATAATAAAAGCTAAAGGTGTCTACCCGCCCCAGCCCGACAAAAAAGGTCGTTCTGGCAGGTGACCAATCAGTTCGCCAACTCGACGTGCATTTTGGCGAGGGGGACAGTACGTTTGAAGTGGACTGAAGTTGATTGCGGCTTTGCCGCACCTTTCAATTACCGGCTCCTCAGTTTGGAAAGCAGATGGAGGATTTCAATGTAGAGCCAGACAAGCGTAATCATCAGGCCTAGTGCTGCCCTCCATTCCATAAATTTGGGAACCCCCTGTTCCACTCCATGTTCAATAAAGTCAAAATCAAGGACCAGATTAAGGGCTGCAATAACAACAATAAAACCACTGATACCAATTCCTATAATGCCGCTACCATGAATAAATGGGATGCTTGTGCCAAAAAAACCAAGAATGAAGCTCACCATATACATCAGGAAAATTCCACCTGTTGCAGCAGTTATGCCAAGCTTAAAATTTTCAGTAGCTTTAATCAACCCGGATTTATAAGCAAACAAAAGTGCAAATAAAGTCCCGAAAGTAAGACCAACCGCCTGGATTACTATACCAGGGAAACGCGCCTCCATAATAGAGGAAATTCCGCCTAAAAACAGTCCTTCCAATAAAGCATAAATCGGCGCGACTATCGGCGCAGTCGTTGGCTTGAAGATAGCCACCATTGCAGCGATGAAACCGCCAATAGCGCCTCCCCATAAATAGAGTGATATTTGAGGCGTTTCAAAAACAAAAAATTGACGCCATACCCAAGTTGCTGATAATAAAGCCAGAAAGAGCATTATTCCTGTCTTGTTAACCGTCCCTTGAAGCGTCATCAAATTGTCTCTTTGTGCAAAGTCTCTAACTTGAGAAAAAGTATTTTTATTCAACCCCGGATTTGCTGACCGTGCAACCATTCCTACCCACCTTCCTTCTTTCTTATTACCAAAAGATCAAGAATCCCTGATGTTAGCATAATTTCAACATGTAAATATATAGATTTTAATCGGCATTTTGTCAATTCTTATGTTGGATCTCAAATCCTCTCGGCGACCTCGATGGCCCTTAATAATCCTTTTGCCTTATTAAGAGTTTCCTGGTATTCCATCTCAGGGATCGAGTCTGCAACAATACCGGCACCGGCCTGTATATATGCATCTTTCCCGTTTTTCAAAACAATGGTTCTTATGGTAATACACGTGTTTATATCTCCGAAAAAGTTTATATGGCCTACCGCGCCACCATAGGGGCCACGCCGTGTTTGCTCTAATTCATCTATTATCTGCATGGCTCTCACTTTTGGAGCACCTGACAATGTACCTGCGGGCAGGCACGCCCTTAGGCCGTCGAAGGCATTTTTGTCGCTTCTTAATTTACCACTGACGCTGGACGTAATATGCATTACGTGTGAGTATTTTTCTATTACCATTTTTTCATCTATTGTAACGCTATCGTATTCTGAAACACTTCCAACATCATTTCTCCCTAAATCAAGGAGCATGATATGTTCGGCAAGTTCTTTGGGATCAGATAACAACTCCTCAGCTAACAGTTCATCTTCTTCCGTTGTGCTCCCGCGTCGTCTCGTGCCTGCTATTGGCCTTACGTTAATGTTGCCGTTTTCCACCTTGACCATAACCTCAGGAGAGGAGCCTATCAGCTCTAAATCTTTCATCTTTATATAGAACATATACGGAGAGGGGTTTATTACCCTTAATGTACGGTAAATATTAATAGGCTTCGCGGTTATCTCTGCTTGCAGTCGTTGTGAAATAACTGCCTGTATTATATCTCCTGCACGAATATATTCTTTACAGGTTTCGACAGCTTTGAGAAAATCCGGTTTCTTAAAATTCGATGAGAACTCTTTGCTTAGCTCTCCATTTTCAGGAATATCATCGCTCAACGTCATTACCGGAGTGCGGAGTTTATTGATAACATTATCTATTTTATTAACCGCATCTTCATAGACATCTTGAATGTCCCTTTCGTCTAGATAAGCCGCACAAACCACTTTTATCGTCTTATTTAGGTGATCAAATATAATTGTTACATCATAGAACATAAAGTACATATCCGGTAGATTTAGGTCGTCAACTGTTGTATCCGGTAGGTTTTCGACATAGCGCACGGAATCATATGATGTATATCCAACCGCTCCACCAAAAAAGTCTGGTAAGCCATTTACGCGTACGGGAGAGAATTTACGAATCTGTTGTTCCAGTACTTTGATGGGATCTGTGGTTTCCAAACGCGTAATTTCTTTGTCGTTAAAGAGTTCCACGTTAGAACCCTTACACTTGAACCCTGAAAAGGGATTACTGCCTATAAGTGAATATCTCGCTATTTTTGCGCCACCGTCTGCACTCTCCAGGAGAAATGCGTAATCCGCCTCTGAAACCTTCTGAAATGCAGTCACGGGAGTCAGAGTATCCGCAAACAGTTGACGGTACACGGGTACTACATTCCCTTTCTTTGAAAGTTCCCTGAATTCGCTGAATGTCGGGTAGTATTGTGTTTTCATATCTTGTAAAATTCGCTTGACTTTAAGTTTTTTTTACATAGAATCAACTGTTAAATTTCGCCTGATTCTTTGTCGATCTAGTAGATAATATCGGTTAGTATTCTTAATGTCAAGATAAGATACTTGCTTAAATTCATATAAGATTATCATAAATGTGGAAGTGGAAAAAGAAACGAAAGGTAACTGAAGCATCGGAAGCAACCGCTTCTTCAAAAGAAGAAACGATTGATGCCGTAACCGAAGAGCCCCCCTCTTCTGAGGGAGAAGAAAAGGTTAGTGCTATAGCCGAAGAGGCTCCATCTACGGAAGAAGAAAAACCGGTTAGTGCAACCGAAGAGAAGGTTCTTCCTGCGAAAGAGGATAAAACTGTTGGCGCTATTATTGAAGAGGCGCCACTTGAAAAGAAGGAAGAGGAAGTTGGAGGAAAGACCGAAAACGCGCCTGTTATAGAAGAAGTTCCGCCTTCCGGTGTTTTCATTTTTGGCAATAGAATTGAAAGCCGCTTTAAGAAGTTTTTGACAGCCATGTTTTCAATTTTTCTTCTACCTCCTGTTATTGTCTTTGGTTTGTCAGTAATAACGATAGTTGTGTTGATTGCTTTTCCGTTGATTTCAATCGTTTTGCCAATAACATTGTTATCTTTAGGTATTCTTTTCATATTACTCCCTGTTGTGTTACCTCTCCTTACAATTGTTGCCCTTATAACGGGAAAAGGAAGAGTACAATTTGGCCTGGAGAATAAAAAATTTGCGATCAAGGTTCTTGGCATTACCATTCCTCCCTATGCAGGTCGCTAGCGTATACATATGTGTTAGCATAAATTATTAAGTATAAAATTTTTTAAATCATAGAGATTCGAAATGGAAAAAAGCTTTAACCCAAAGGGTGTTAAAAAGAAACCTCTTGTTTCTAAGAAAATGGTGTTTTTTGTTATTGTCCCTATCACCTTGGTAGCCTTGCTCATTATAGGCGGCAGAAGGTTGACATGGAAGGAGATACAGGCGGACGAAGTTGCCGTAATTATCAATAACATTACCGGCAACATAAAAACTATAGATCGCGCTGGTGCTGTTGTTTACTATCCCTTCATTCAGGATCTGTACATCCTTGATAAAAGAGAGCAGGAAGCGCCTATGGCATCATCGAATATATCCGCAGATTTCCCACAGGGAAACCCTATCATACTCAAGACACGTGATGGTGGTGACGTAAGTATTGATTTGATCATACAATATAAATTAATTTCAAAAATAGCGAGCAGGGTTGTTCAAGACACCGGTGTAGGCGAAGAATTTAAAGAGAAATGGATATGGGACTATGCGAGGACGATTTGTAGATATGAGTTTGGAGACCTCTCTATTAGTGAATTCCCCGATTCCGTTAAGAGAGAGGAAAAGATACGGGCCTCGACTGATGAGCTGAATAATTTGCTAAACCCGCATGGAATATATGTCACCTCCTTGAATTTTATTGATTATCGTTATTATAGAGAATACGCGGAGAAGATACACGAAAGAAGACTTGCAGACAAAGAGGTTGAGGAACAGGTGCAAAGGGCATCTGCTGCCAGAGAAAATCAGAATAGGGTAGTTACTGAAGAAACCAAGAAATTGGAAGTGGCGATATCCAGGTTCGGCGGTACATTGCACCGGATGGAGATAGACGCGAAAGCAGAAGCCGATAAAATCAGAGATGCAGGCAAGGCGTATCTTATTAAGGCGGTGCTGGATGCCGATGCAGAATACGATAGACTGGAAAAAGAAGCAGCATCAATTCTTGCGGTAAAGAAGGCTGAGGCGGAGGGTATCTTTGCCCTTAAAAAAGCGCTTGAGGGTGCAGGAGGCCGCAATCTTGTCAAAATGGAATATGCAAGGAGATTGCATAATGCCAGGATAAGTGGAACACCTGTTTTAAAAGCATCAGAAGAAATACCACAATTAAGAATAAGAGAAAGAGAAGTGCTGTTTGAGGAAGTGGGATTGGCATCACAACCCGCTACTAAGGCGAAGAAAGAAGAATCCTCACATGGGGGAGAACATGCGGCACCTTCAGTACAACATGGCAAGCCGTCCGGGCATGCCGAATCAACAGAACATTCTGGGCACTAAAGCATGAGAGATCTGAATTAAGTAATTTTTATATCTTGCCTCTACCAGGGTTATATTAGAATCAGGAGAACGAGTTAATGTTAAAGATTTTGGCCAAGTTTTTTGCTAAATATTTCATACCCATAAGTATTGTGATCGCGATCATAATTATTCTTGTTGGAGTCAGGTTTATGATAATCAGGGTTGAGATTGATCAGATAGGGGTTAAAACTGCAATATGGGGGTTTAAAAGAGGTGTTATACAAAAAGATTATAAACCAGGCTGGCATAGATTTATAAGGCAAACTGAAACATGGGATCTGTTTGACGGCACGGTACAGACACTTAGCCTGACACGGGATGCGCGTAATGCAGAAGGCAAGATGGAATCAAAGGAAATACGCGTAAGAACGGCAGATGACTATGAAGTTTCCGTTGATATTATAGTGAAATATCAAATAATGGAAGGTAAAGCAAACAAAATTCGGCAGGAAATAGGCCCGGGCAATAGATACAAGATGTTTGTTGATAGCGAAACAAAAGACGTTGCCAGAAGCGTTTTGGGAAAAATGACTGAAAAAGACCTTTATAATCCTGATGAAAAACGTAAAAGAGCAGCAGAAGCGAAAATACTGCTTTCAAGCCAGGTTGAATCGCGTCACGTCCGAATTATTGACTGGCTTATACTCGATATGAGGTTTGACACTCAGCTAGAAAGAAAAATTAAAAATGTTAAGCTTGCAGAGTTAGATGAGCTGTTGAATGTTGCAAAAGAGAGAGCCGTAGGCAAAAGAGGTATTACCCAGACAATCGATGCTTCTACAGAGGCACTTGCACAGAAGATACAATCAGATAAAGATGGTAAAATAGTGGCTTTGAAAGCAGAAATGGATACTGAAGTTACGACGATTATTTCCAGTGCGAACAAATTCATGGTAGAAAAGAAGTCGGAAGGGGATCACTACATGCATGTAAAACATGCGGCAGGCGAACTACTGGTTGACAGAGCAAAGGCGGAGGGCGAAAGGTTGCGAAGGTTGGCTATGACGGGTTTAGGAGGAGATTTAATCGTAGCGCTTGAAGCTGCCAGAAATATAAATCTGGGTGATGTAGTAGTGTCAACACAGGAGATGGATCTTCTGAATGTTGACGAAATGATAAAAAAGTTAGGGGCAGGAGTGGCGAGAGACTTGCCTATCATACTAGAACTTGAAGATTCTCCGGGATTTCTTAAACTGTCGGATGACTTACCTGAGGTGCTGAGAGATCATGGGGCACATGGAGGGGAACATGGCGCTGTACCTCGCGACAAGGATACGCCGGAACACCATGATATCGCCCCACACCAAAAAGCGGATCACAAAACGTCTTTAATGGAACAGCATAGACAAGAAATTACTTCTCACGAGACACCTACTGAACCCCATGGGGCCGCTCTTGAGGAATGGAAATCATCTCTTACCGAAGAGTTTCCTGTTTCTCAATAGAAACTTTTAATAGTCGTAATACACCCATAAGGGGGCAAGTTGTCTCAACGTTTTTCTGCAATTGCACTTTTACCCTACAAATACGCGATCAATTCTGACACGACATACTTGAGCTTGAATGGAATTAATACACACATGATCTGATAGTATGTGTCCTGAAGCTATCTCACTACCATTCTGTCTCATTATTTCATGAAGAGGAGGTACATACATGACGCTGCGCCACATAAAAGAGAGAGAAAGTCCACGAATCCTCCTTATTGGAACACATGGGCAGACAACTACTTCTCACGAGGCCGCCTGAGAAGCGGAAATCAACTTCTTACTTCTTACTTCTTACTTACTGAAGAGCTTCCTGTCTCTCAATAGGTGCTTTTAAAACCGATTTCATACCGATCTATATCTACGGCTTGTACGCCAGTAATGATTTCTTCAAAAATTTTTGTGTCTCCACCATTAATATTTCTTACTGAAAAATCCAAGCTTGTGATCATACCATAAGTTTTGCTATATACTTTCATGACAAAAGATGCATTGTAAAAGTCCTTTTCTGAATTATTCTTTATATTCCCTGTCACAGAAGAAGAAGATCCAAAGCCACTAAACGATACATTACCAGCATAAAATCCATTGCCTACATCTTCAAAACCGTCCAATACTTTAGAAGGAGTAGGAGCGGCATGCTCATCAAATATCAAGCCTTCCAGCTTGCCTGGTTCCAGCCCCTTTGTTTCGTCGGCCTTAGTAGTAGCAGCAACAGCACTTTCCATTGCGATTATTTTAACGGTACTCACTCCTGTATCGGAGACTAAAGGCATTCGAGCGGGATAAATCGAATACTTACTAATTGCCTTGGGTATAACCCCTACAATTATCTCTTCAAATGATTTAGTTATCCCTTTGCGAAACCCATAAATAGCAAATTCCTGGATTCCCAAAGGAATATTTTCTTTGTCGTAAACCTGAACTTTAAAATCGATCATACCGTGATCACTGTCAGATTTATTCACTATTTCTCCTCTTATCTGGGAAGATGAACCAAATGATTCAAATTTAATATTTTTAATAAAAAAACCTTTGCCTATGTCTATGAAGTCTGTCTTTTCGGCATGTGCTTTTGGCTCTTCATGGTGTACGTTTGATGCTGAAGCATGTTTCTCCGTTTCTGGTTTTTCATGGTAGGCATCTGAAGCTGTGGCATGAGTGTCTCCGGGTTTTTCATGTTGAGCATCTGGAGTTGTCGCATGTGCTACCTTGGTTTCTCCATGACGGACGCTTGTTACGACCCCATGTTCTGTTTCATCTGTTTTATTGTGAGTGTCTGGCTCCGCAAAATGTTTCACTTCTTCAGTTTTTAATTCTCTTTTTTGTACTATATATCCTGATTCAAGCTTATTTAGTCTTGCATCCAACTGCTCAATGCCCTTGATATAGGATTCGTCAGGAGATGCCTGTTTTTGCAAGCTCTCTTTCATAGATAGGATTATCTGTTCCTGGCTTCCCAGTTTATCTTCCAGTTTGTCTACGACACTCTTCTGCTTGTCTATTGCCTGCATCAAGGTGTCCAATGGTTTATTTGCCGTTTTATACATTCTTTCAAGTACAGAGGTTTTAACCTCCTGATCTTCTATTCTGTTAGCCAACTCAGAAAATCTTTTTTTGAAGACATTCAGTGTCCCTTCAAATGATTTTACGATCTCTTTTATCCCCTCCAACGAACTCATATTTGCAACCCTGTTAAGCTTGGCATCCATATCACTTAATAGATTTTCTATATTAGCCAGGCCTTGGTTAAGCTCTTCGGTTTTCTTTTCACTAGACACTTTATCACTTTCCATATTCGAGATTCTGCTATTTAATTCGTCAATTTGTGCCACCCAGTCTCCTAAAGAACTTTGAAATTTCTCCAAATCTTTCAGAATATCCGAGAAACCAACGGCACCAGAAAAAAAGAATGTTAGGGTGAAAGTGCATGTAATAAGCAATTTCTTCATATACATTTCTCCAAAAGAAAGAATCCTTTATTGATTATAGGATGTCAGGTTTATAATGTTTATTAAACGCAAATATACATCAATGTATATTACGACGCAAACAAAAACGGGTATTTTACAACCATGTGGTTTTTTTCTGGAATTTCAGTAAGTAGCGTAGTTTGTTAGAGTAAGTTTTAGGGGGGATACTTCATGTTATTCGCAGCAAGCCACTTGCGAGTATCACTCTTCAGGTTTTTAATTATTGTTGCCATGTACTGTTCCAATCGAAATCTGGGTTGCCACTTCAATGTTCTTTTGGCTTTATCAATGCTAAATCGATATTTCTTGTCTGCTAATTTTACCATCCACGGCTTAAAAAAATAATGCCTTCCTGTTAACGAGTGAAAATTACTTGCAATATATATACAAAGCTGCACAACGCATTTTGGCAGATGGATTAAGCTCAAATGTTCACCATAAATCTCACGTGATATAAGGTCGCAAAGCTGGTTATTTGATAGGAGACTCTCTTCTGACAAAATCATTATTGAGCCAGAAGGGATTTCTTTCGCCATTAACATCGACTTCTCAAAGGCATCAAGCACGTCTTCAATATGCACATAAGAGATACCGCCCTCTCCGTTCCCGGGCAATATTCTATACCCAAAACACCTTTTCCAAATAAAGGCAATTTGATTTGCAAGCGGCATAGATCTGCAATCTTGAGAATATACTGCCGAAAGTCTGAAGATTGTTGAATTTATCTTTTCTTTGTACTCTGATACTATTTTTTCTCCCATAATTTTTGATTGTCCATAATACATAAACAGACTCAACTCTGAGTCTTCATCAAGTCTGCCATCATCTATTGATGGTTTAAATACTACGGTACTACTTGTAAAAACGAAACGACTCACATCACAATTAACCAGATTGTTCAATAAGTTTCTTGTCCCGTTCTCATTAGTTTCATGATACATTTCATTTTTTTTATTTAACATGTCATAATATGCTGCAAGGTGGAACACATAATCTATTTTTTCCGAAATCTTTTCTTTTATTTCACAAAAAATTTCACCAAGAAGCCTCTTATCCGAAATATCCGCTTCATACCATATAACGTTGCTATCTCTATCTTTATGTAGTTCCTTATCAATGCCGATGATGTAATACTTCCTGTCCAGTCTGGCAATCAATGCAGTACCAATAAAGCCACTAGCACCTGTAATTAAAACTGTTTGTCTGGTCATTTTGATAATAGGATTGACATATTGATAAAACATGTTATACCATCCAAGCGGCTAAAAGGAGTAATTTGGACGGAAAAAGGGATTGGTTCAGGAAAAATAGCAACATAAATTAAGGTGGCTCGCTTATGCCTTCGGCTTAGAAGTTTCCTCTTAAAACTTATACATCTTGTATTAATTCTATTTTTGTATTCGGTTTTTCACTTTTTATCTCTTTTGTATTCTTCTTCTTGGAGGCTGGCTTCACTTTTTCCTTAACAGATTTTTTTGTGGATGGGATTGCCTTTGGTTTTTTGATCGCCTTTTTTGCCAATTTGTTTGTCACCTCCAAAGTTTGTATTTTTAGATAAATTATCTGCTCACTTAGCTAAATTGCATTTAACTTTAGCTTGGGTATAAATCAACTAATTTCTAAACGGTTAAGACGGCAAAAAGGGCTATTCCCTTGCGAGAGAGATAGCCCTTCTGCCGTCAGACGACGAGGGGGAAAGGAGTAAGACCCTCGTCAGGTGAGTACGGCAAGGCCCGATTCTGCTGTGACGGCACACGGGAGGGCGAGGCTTGAAGTAACGGAGATGAAGGCTCCGGCCACATTTACCCCCATACTCATCAAGTTTCTGAAAAAAAACAAACAGTAAATAGAATTTTTTTATTTATCATGATCTCTCAGTTTCCTTTAAATTTTTTAATTTCGTTTTTAAGCGCTCTACCCAATACCATCAGGGCGACTTCACTATCTGATCTTCTCCTGTAATATGGAGAATCCTTTGCTTTTCTTAATTCCTGAATCATCTCTTTGATATTCTCATCTCTTTTCTCGTTATAATATATCTGTAAACATTTACTCATGTCTTGCCTTTCACCAAACCCATTTAAGTTAAATCAAGTTACCTTAAGTCTATTTTGCACTGTTTAACAGAAACAGCACTGATTGTCAAGAAAATAATACAATATTTTGTATGTTTTTTTATTGTCTTTACAATATGTAGTAAATAAGCGGCTATAATATCGTAAGAATAATGTAAGTATATTGTCATAAAACTGTTTATAGTTTTGTATTAAAAGCTACTCTCTGTTAATTTTTTCTTTTGAGGTTTATTGAAACGGCAGAGAGGAAATCTATCAGAAGATGGCTTGATTCAACCTTATTATTTATTTGCGCGATTTGATTTTGCTATGGGGGATCGCTTCTTTCTTCCTGGTAGATTGGCAGATGCATACCCTGTTAATTTATTTTTATCTTAAGGGTTTCAAAAGCTTCTGCAATAAGCCTGGAGGACAAAGCCCTTTCATTGTCCTCTGCCGAACTTGCCTTAATCTTAACAGTCCAAATTATTTCATTTGTCGTTACATCCACACATTTTGCGGTAAATGAGATTTTTGTTACTAATGACGACAAGAACATCCCAGTAGATTTTGGCCTGTAGACAATGCCAAACCCTTCGATTGTACCAACGACTACGGCATCAACACCTAATTGCTTTCCCAGATCCAAATAGTTTTGCGCGTATAAAAAATCTTCTTCTTTAAGGTTTTTCATTTTTAGCTCCTCTTCCAGCTCTTTTCTGCTAACAACAACATATTTACCCCATTTTGCCAGTTCTCTGGCAGTCATGCTAGCAAGTATTGCTCCCGCATCTGGGGTTATCGCCGTTTTTGAAGAGAACATAGTTCCTTTCTTTTCGTCTACAGGCGTTTCGAACATAATTACCGCAATTTTTTGAATTTCGTCATGGGGAAAGCCCTCGTTAACATCAACCTCAGCGATTTTATCTATTGCCGCACAGCTAGCCAGAAGCAAAAACAATACTACGTATCTCTTCATAATAATCATTTCTAGATTAGACTAATAATTTACTATTCTATGTGCCTAATGACAAGTCCGCAGGAAAGGCTATAGGTAGAAAAACCTTACACCTTCCCTCCATTTGGCCGCGGCTAAAAACCCTTGACAAATTAAGGTGTTATGTTAGAATTTTACCTCTTTGTTGTAATCATATCCATAAGTATTTCCTCATTTTATAGAATACTTAGAGTACTTATATTTTGAAAAGATAACCTTTGCATTTTAATGAGAAAATCCCTTCTGAAAGCAGGATAAAACAACCTTCAAATAAGGCATCTCAAAAAAGACACAACCTGCTGGAATTTTATGAATTTGATTATCTAGAGCACAAATTGGCTTTGAATTATGGAGTGAAGCTATCTATTATATTGGATTGAAAGGAATGTTAAAAAATGACAATTAAAGTAGGAATAAATGGTTTTGGTAGAATAGGTCGAAATGTATTTAGGGTAATTGCAGAGAGAGAAGGTGTTGATGTGGTTGCCATAAATGATTTAGCCGATACCAGGACATTGTCTATGCTTTTGAAATATGATTCCGTCCATGGAAGGTTTGATGGCGATATTGAGACAAAAGAAGATGCGATCGTTGTAAAAGGAAAAGAGGTTAAACTGACGAAGGAAAAAGATCCTGCCAGGCTTCCGTGGAAAGAGTTAGGGGTTGACATAGCTATAGAGTCTACGGGTATTTTTACAACAAAGGCAGATTGTGCAAAACATCTTGAGGCTGGAGCAAAAAAGGTAATCTTATCCGCACCGTCAAAAGATCAGCTTGATGCCACAATTGTAATGGGAATAAATGAAAACGATCTCCGCCCTGAACATAAAATTGTTTCTAATGCCTCTTGCACTACAAATTGCCTTGCGCCTCTCGTAAAGGTGATTAATGAGAACTTCCAAATAGAAAAAGGCCTTATTACAACTATTCATGCCTATACAAATGATCAGAATGTTGCAGATATGATGCACAAGGATTTGAGAAGGGCAAGGGCTGCTGCTATTAATATTATCCCGACAACCACCGGCGCTGCTAAAGCCATTGGCGAGGTCATTCCGGAACTTAAAGGAAAACTTGATGGTATGGCAATGCGAGTACCTGTTGCAAATGGTTCAGTAACTGATTTAGTAGTGACAGTAAAAAAGAGTGTAAGCAAAGAGGAAGTCAATAACGCTTTAAAGGCGGCTGCAGATAGTGAGCTGAAGGGCATATTGGAATATTGTGAAGATCCTATTGTCTCCTCTGACATAATAGGTAATGCACATTCATGCATCCTGGATGCCATATCCACATGTGTAATTGGTGGTAATTTAATAAAAGTAATAGGCTGGTATGATAACGAATGGGGTTATTCAAATCGCATGGTTGACTTGGCAGAACTTATCGCAAAAATTTAAAAAGGATTTTAATGAAAATGAACAAACTTTTTATTAACGAACTTGACCTGAAAGATAAAAAGGTTTTTGTACGGGTGGATTATAATGTCCCTTTTGACGAACAGGGAAATATTACAGACGATGCCAGGATCAGAGCCACTTTGCCAACTATTAATTATTTACTTGATGAAGGCGCAATAATAATCCTGGCCTCCCATCTAGGCAGGCCAGATGGAAAGGCCTTGCCGGAATTCAGTTTAAAGCCAGTTGCCAGGAGACTTAATAGACTATTGAACAAAGAGGTGAAACTGGCAAGTGATTGTATAGGTTCCAAAGTGAAAGAACAAGTAGATGCGATGCAACCTGGAGATGTATTGCTTCTTGAAAACCTGCGTTTTCATAAGGGGGAACAGGAAAATGATCCCGAGTTCGCCAAAGGGCTGGCAAGCTTGTGTGACGTGATGGTACAGGACGCGTTCGGAAATTGCCACAGAACACATGCTTCAATGGTAGGCATGAATAAGGAGGTATCTCAGTCTGCAGCAGGGTTTCTTGTGAAGAGAGAGTTGGATTATTTTGAGAAGGCGGTCACTACCCCGTCGAGGCCTGTAGTTGCTATAGTTGGGGGCGCAAAGGTTTCAGACAAGATAAAGATAATAGAAAATCTGGTAAAGAAGGTTGATAAAATAATAATTGGTGGCGCAATGGCATTTCCTTTCCTTGCGGTTCATGGATATGGTGTTGGCAGGGCAAAGGTTGATGAAAATATTGCGATGAAGGTTCTCATGATAAATCAACTTGCCAAGGAAAGAGGTGTCAAAATATATACGCCCGTAGACTTCGTGATAGCAGATAAATTTAACGGCAATGCGGAGACTAAGCTGGTGACCTTCCAGGAAATTCCGGATGACTGGTTTGCTTTAGATATTGGGCCGGCAAGCACAAAACTTTTTACTGAAGCCATGCAAAACGCAAAGACCATACTCTGGAATGGCCCCATGGGGGCATTTGAAATCGATGCCTTCAGTAGAGGTACTTACTCAATGGTAGAATCTGTTGTAACTGCTTATGCGTTAACTATTGTAGGAGGTGGAGATACAGACCTCGCGTTTCACAGGATGGGGGAATCGTACAAAGTATCATTTATATCTACAGGCGGAGGCGCATTTCTAGAGTTATTAGAGGGTAAAGAATTGCCTGGCATAGCGGCGCTGACAGATAAACCAGAATCATAAATTAGCGAATGAAAGGAGCTAATTTATATGCAAATAAAAATATCAGCTTCAATCCTTTCTGCTGATTCAACGCAGTTGGGAAATGAAATTAAGAAGGTTGAGCAGGCAGGCGTTGACTTAATTCATATAGATGTTATGGATGGTCATTTTGTTCCGAACATTACGATGGGCCCATTTATCGTTGAAGGAATAAAAAAGATCACTAAAGTTCCTCTGGATATCCATCTCATGATTGAAAATCCGGATAAATATGTGGAGTCATTTACGCAGAAAACAGAAGAGAATGACATTTTAACTTTTCATATTGAAGCAACAAATGATCCATTAGGCGTTATCAATTTAATCAAAGGGCAAGGATTAAAAGCAGGGGTCGCCATTAACCCTGATACACACGAACGGACAGTCGAAAAGCTGCTTGAATCTATAGACATGCTTCTTGTAATGACGGTTTATCCGGGATTTTCCGGCCAGGCGTTCAAGCAATATGTATGTAAAAAAATTAAAAAACTGAGGGAAATAGCTCCCAAAAATCTGGATATTGAAGTGGATGGCGGCATAAAGCCGGAAACTATTTCTGATGCAGCATCAGCCGGTGCAAATGTTTTCGCTGCGGCAACATCTATATTTGCAAAAGAGAACTATAAAGAGGCAATAGAAGCACTTCGTAAAAAGGCGCAGGAAAATTCCTATCTGTTTGTTAAACACTAAGGCTATTTTTTATTAAAAAATGCCAGAAACTGAAGGATTAAGCCGATGCCTTGAGTTTTTTCGTGTAGCAAGCGTACACCAATGTCTTAATAGAAATGTTGTGGGAGAAAAATAATTGTTCTTTAGAAAGAAAAAAAATATACCTGACGGATTATGGCAGAGATGCGATGGGTGTAAAAGCGTAGTTTATAAAAAAAAGGTGGAGGAAAAACATAATGTTTGTCCTGAGTGTAATCATCACTTTAGGGTATCTACCGATGAGCGGATAGCCATTACGCTCGACAAAAACAGCTTCGAAGAATACTGGAATGATATGACACCTGCCGATCCATTGAATTTTGTCGATCGTATAAAATATAAAGACCGGATTGTAAGTGAACAGAAAAAAACAAAGTTAAATGAAGCCGCTACGATTGGAAAGGGCCTTATTGATGGGAAGAAAGTTATTTTTGGTGTTACGGATTCAAGTTTTATAATGGGGAGTATGGGATCCGTAGTAGGAGAAAAGATTACGAGAGGGGCCGAAATGGCACTGGAGCAGAAACTACCACTTATCATCGTCTCCGGCTCTGGAGGCGGTGCTAGAATGCATGAAGGCGCCTTTTCTCTTATGCAAATGGCAAAAACATGTGCTGCCATCGCCAGGCTCCAGGATGCAGGCTTGTTATTTATATCTGTGCTTACGGATCCGACATTAGGTGGTGTCATGGCAAGCTTTGCTTCGCAAGGAGACATTATAATAGCAGAACCTGGTGCACTTGTCGGGTTTGCGGGCCCAAGAGTAATTAAAGAAACCATCAGAAAAACTCTACCCAAGGGATTTCAATCAGCAGAATCCATGCTTAAGCATGGATTTATTGACATAATTGTTGAACGTGACCGGCTAAAGTCGGAGATTTCAAAAATCCTGAATTATTGTAACGGTAACTGTAGTAGTTAAATTGTAATTATTGAATTTAATGTTATAATGTTGTAATATCTTGCTTGAACAAATTTGACGGAAAACAGATTTCGCATAACATTTTGCAAAATTCTTGATAAGAAAAATACTATAAAGGCCGTATTATAAAAGAGCAAATTAAACAAATACAAATTCCTCGGTAGCTCAATGGTAGAGTGGGTGGCTGTTAACCACTAGGTTGTAGGTTCGAATCCTACCCGAGGAGCATCACAAAAAACCCACCTTTATGGTGGGTTTTTTAATATCTATTTACCTCAAGAAATTGAATAGTCATGTGGTACGTATATATTATCAAGGTTCTATACCGGCACGACTACAGACCTTGACAACTGCATGAGACAACACCGTAACGCTAAGCTATTGTATATTGAAGAGTTTAAAATGCAGTAACACGGTTACTGCACTCCATATCACTGCTAATGCCTGTGACTGAAGTGCTTTCTTCCCAATACATAAGAGACAAGTAAGGATTGATTTCTGAGAGATGTTTGCAAAATGCCATGTTTTTCCCATCTTCTTATGGAACAAGAGACCCTTTCGTTAAGTATAATAATTTTTCCGTTTTTTTTAAGACGACAGATAAAATCCAGGTCTTCACAATTTAACATTTTCCTGAAACCGCCCAATTCTTCAAACACGGATCTCTTCACAAACAGTCCCTGATCTCCATAAGGTAGTTTAAAAGCCGTTGAGCGAAAGTTTATGCCCGTTTCTATTAATCGGTAAAGGAATTTATCTGATAATAGTTTGATCTTAAATGCACCTCCCACAAATGTACTGTCTTCAAAAATATTTCGAATATTCAAAACAACCTCTCTCGGCAAAATACAATCCGCATGAAGAAAAAGAAGAATCTCTCCACTGGCACATACTGCTCCCTTATTCATTTGAATACTCCGCCCCATTAAAGAAGTAACTACCTTGACATCCCTGTATTGTTTGACAATTTCTACTGTCCCGTCCGTACTGCCACCATCAGCAACGATAACTTCAATGCCGGGAATATCTACCACGGTTTCAAGGCAGTGACTTATCGTCTCTTTCTCATTAAGAGTAGGTATTATTATGGAGGTTTCTTTTGTCGGCATAATTAATGGCATATTACTTAAGAAGGCCGTACTTGAAGATGGTATAAATAATTTTAATGCCTGCCCGCACTGTCCCTGAAAACGTACCGGTAATTTTTGATTGACCGATTCGCTTTCGATATCTTACAGGTACTTCCACTGTCCTCAGCCCTCTCTTCAACGCCTTAATCTGCATCTCAACAGTCCATCCAAAATTTGTGTCTATCATGTTTAAGGTAAGCAGGTCTTTGTATTTAATTGCCCTGAATGGACCAAGATCCGTATACTTGAAACCCCAGAATAACCGGATTAAGAAGGTTGCTAGCTTGTTTCCAAAAACAGCCTGTGGCAATAATGCACCCCTTTCTCTTGTACCTGACATTCGGGAACCTATAACCATTTCAGCCTTGCCGGTTACTATTGGTTTTACAATGGCAGGTAAGTCCTGAGGATAGTCACTGTAATCAGCATCAAGAAATACAACAATATCAGTATCTTGCTTAAGCATTGATATTCCTTTGAGACAGGCAGAACCGTAGCCTTTTAATGGTTCCTGTATAACTCTTGCGCCAAGACTGTTTGCCACAGTAACGGTATTGTCATTGCTGCCATTGTCTACAACAATAATTTCTTCAACTATTTCACCGGGAATGTCATTAAGTACCAGTCCTATAGATTCTTCTTCGTTGAGGGCCGGAATGATAACAGAAATTTTTAGATTGTGATGCATGGGTGCTAAACATTGATAATATCAATTAACTATTATGCCGGCATATCCCACTACTTGTTTATAATCTCCGGTCGTATCTCCACTGGTTTCGTACTTGATTAACTCTGCCTTTGTGGCATCCCTCTCTTTTGAACAAACCATCATTGAAATTACAGGACTAACGCCACACATACTAACGTCCAGTTCGCGAACAACTCTGTAAAGCCCTTCTTCTCTTAAAGCAACAATTTCTGCTATTGCAGACTTATCTTTCTTATCAGCAGACTGTTGAGATTCGTAGTGAGTCATATCTGATGAGGCGACAACAAGGGTATCAGGCTTCGTCCTTTTAAGAATATAGCCAATAGATTTGCCAACGAAACTCAAATCCTCAAAATTGCCGGATCTGATTACAATAACAACAATCTTAACCTGTGGGTTACTATATTGAAGAAAAGGTAGTATTACTTCTGCGGAGTGTTCATTTTGATGAGCCGCTTTATCTCGCTCAAGCAGTCCACACGTATTCATCATCTCATTAACAAGTTCATCGTCTATCGATGTATCACCGAGAGGTGTCTGCCAGACCCCTTCCGGCCAGACGGAGAAGGGTTTCCCACGTCCCGTGTGGTTTGGTGCAAGTATAACAACGGTATCTGGTACTTCAATTCTCGAAAAAACGCTTCCCATTACTCGGCCTGAATACGCATACCCCGCATGTGGAGAGATTACGCCCAGGGCTTTTTGTCTTTGCGGACAATCTCCCGTAAGTGTCTTAAGCGCGTTCTCTAACTCTTCTTTATTTCCGGGGTAGAAACGTCCCGAAGCGATTGGTGATCTATACATTTTTTTCCTTTTATCGTAGATTTAAGAGAAAGAAAAAATATATTGTCAGTCTGGAACAGCAGTGTTCGGTTAGGTTTTTGCGAGTACGGTTTTTTATACCAGATCTGTCAGAAAATACGTAGGGCGAGGCTTTAGCCTTGCGTTTAATGTACGAAAGCAAACCTAAAGGATTGCCCTACGTGTTACATGTAAAAACCTAACCGGACACTGCTGAGTCTGGAACCTCTCTTTTAATTTTTTGTAGCGGAAAATGAAATGTAATTGAGTCTATCAGTGATTTATATTTGTGTCAAAACCTTTTATCTGATAGAATAGACTCTTAAATATTTTGTGTAAGATAACTTAAGCTGCAATATAACCGCATTAAACTCATGATTTGATGTTTTTTACCCTGCCGGAACAGTTGCTTACGTTGACCCTTTTACCATTAAATAATCAGATATGACAACTGCACTTGCTTTATTGTCCGGAGGATTGGACAGTACTCTGGCCATACACGTAATTAAGAAGCAGGGTATCGATGTAATTGCCCTGACCTTTACCACGGTCTTTTGCCTTTGTACATCCAAAGGTAGTTGTAAATTGGAAGCGGTAAAAGTTTCTGAAAAACTAGGAATACCGGTTAAGGTTATAAACACGACCCACAGTTTTCTGGAGATAGTAAAGAAACCAAAACATGGTTATGGTAAGAACATGAATCCCTGTATAGACTGCCGCATAAATATCTTCAGGGCTGCCGGTGAATATATGAAGGAGATTGGGGCAGATTTTATCATAACAGGTGAGGTGCTTGGCCAGCGTCCAATGTCGCAGAGAAAAGAGGCAATGAAGATAATTGACAAGGAGGCCGGATTAACTGGGCTTGTCTTGAGGCCACTTTGCGCGAAACACCTTGAACCTACAATTCCTGAAATAAACGGACTGGTCAACAGAGATGAATTACTAGAAATTAAGGGCCGTTCACGAAAAGACCAGATACAGCTCGCAGACATTTTCGAGGTAACGGATTATCCGTGTGCATCAGGAGGGTGCCTATTAACTGATCCGGAATTTGCCAACAGGATGAAAGACTCGGTCAATCACGGAGATCCCGGAATAAATGAAGTTAGCCTACTTAAGGTTGGAAGGCATTTTAGACTTGATGACAAAACTAAGGTGGTCGTCAGCCGTAATGAAGAAGAAAATCCTGTGGTAGAAAAACTGGCAACAGTCCGTGACTTTTTGCTGGAAATGAAAGATATAACCGGGCCGTTGGCTATTATCAGAGGTGAAATTAACGATGAAAAGTTGAAGATCGCCGCACAGCTAACGGCAAGAAGCAGCAAAGCGAAATCTGATCCAACCGCCGAAGTGATAATTTCAAAAGCCCAAGAGGGATCGATGCAAAGGGTACTGAATGTTCCTCAAATTGATCCGGAACTGGCGAAAGAATTAATGATTAAGAAATAATGTAATTTTTTACCGCATCGATTACTGAATTATCATTTCATCGCCATCACTCAATCTTTGTTGAGTAGAAACTGACGGTTTTCGCCAAAAATCTTAGAACGGCTGTCACCTAATCAACAAAAACACTAGTGTCGTGTTAACTTTTTTCGCTTAGTTTTCAAAATTCGATCACTACCGGAAGAAATATAATTTATAATGACAACGGCCTAACATAGTTAACTCCTGTCAAATTAACCATTTATAGTTTTATTTCATAATATTCTAAGGGTGTTTTTCTCGAAAACCACAAGTTTTTGACCATATTAAGGTTCGTATCTTTTATGCGATAATGATTTATGGCATTTTCAGAGACAAAAAAACAAGTATCTAGCCCCTCATTGGCAATTTAATATCTTGACATATCTTTATTTTAATTTACAATTAAAAGTTGTGCTTAAAAATATGAGCAGTATCTTGCTCGTCTGGTTTCTTTCTTTTGTGTTACAAAATTATGAACAATACTCACCCACCATATTTTGGAATACCGCTAAGCAAGCTCGAGGACTTTCTACAGGATTCAATATATTTCAGAGACACTAGGGCTCGTACGCGTTTTCCAAGCTTAAGACACGGAGAAGACAGTACCGGCAATGAAAGGCTCTATGTTTTTGACAGATTTTTAATGCATCATGATTACGTGATACAAAAATCATCAGGAAGAAGGTTTGTTGAAATAACAAATGATAAGAATGAAATCCATAGAAGTGGCAACGTCGTCCCAGGCGCGATGACGGTTTCCAAAATAATTCTTCCTCTAGAGATACTGATGCCAGAATTGGAAATACACAATGTCAGCATCAAATTTACCAATTCATCCGTTTACGACGAAAAAACAAAAGATGTTTTTTCATTTCAATTCGTAAATCGTGAGCAGATACAAATTAATGTAAACACATTCCAGTCTCAGGACACCGTTGCTAAAACCGTTATAACAGGCAGGATCAACCCTTTCAGAGAAAAAACGACAAAAGTCAAAGAAGAAGATGTCAACGAAGCAAAACTGAATACCGTTCGAGAATATTTAGGTACGTTGGCGGTTGAAGGTGAAGCATATATACAAAAAGATGTTTATAGAGACTATACATACCCACTTTCTTACATTTCCACGTTACCGTCTGCTGCAATTGTCAAGCAAATGGAAGGAGATGGAGGAATGATAAATATGCTAAAAATGGATTTTGGCAATGTCGATATGATACCCATAACTGATGAAAAAGGACCGGTAGTAAAACTGGAAAGAGCAAGGCAAAGAAGCTCTTTTAATAAAATAATAACAGAAATTGTAAATGGGGTTGTCACATATTATCGAGGACTTGCCATAGTCAACCCGGTTGCTAGTTTTAGAAACCCTGCAAAGTCTGTCATTTTGCCTGCGAAATAGCTACCTTATGGATTCTCCACTCCGCATCATGAGAAGCACTTACTTTCAAATCATCCTTTTTTCAGTCCTGTTCCCAGCACTCCTTGGCTGTTCCAATCACTCCCCTATATCAAACCGCGACATATACGAAATTAAAATAAACAATAAAACGTCTCATGCGGAAGTTGCTTTTACACAAAAATCCCGTACAATGGGCTTAATGTTTCGGGATACATTAGACAAAGATCACGGAATGTTATTTGTGTATCCGCAAGAGCAGAATTTATCATTCTGGATGAAAAACACAAAAATCCCGCTTTCAATCGCCTTTATAAATTCCAAAGGAGTAATTATACAGATAGATTCTATGGCTCCCTATAGTCTAATGAGCCATACATCAAAAGAGAAGGTGAAATACGCCCTTGAAATGGAACTAGGCTGGTTTAGAAAAAACGGAATTAATGTAGGAAACAAGATTGAGTTTTCTCCAGAAATTATTAACATAAAAACAGAGTAAATTAAGTAAGCGAAACAACTCCACATCTACTTTTAATTTTAACAGATGTTTTTCTTATAACTGAAAACTATGAAAGCAATTATTTTTGACCTTGACGATACATTATACGATTGTACCGGCTCGTTACTTGAAGCATCCCGAAAACGTGCCGCAAAAGCGATGGTTAATGAGGGACTGCCGGGCACAGAGGAAGAAGCGTACTTCTTGCAAAAAAAAATGTCAGAGGAGCATGGCCCTTATTATCCGGTCTTCAACGAAATAGCAAGCAAATTCAACAAAGATCATGAATTCGTCCGGGCGGCCCTGAAAGCTTATAACAGTGATGAAGTGACCAATATACAACTTTTCCCGGATGTTATACCAACGTTAAAAAAATTAGCGCAAGATAATTATAAGCTGTTCTTGCTGACAACGGGAATCCACGAAAGACAGCATAAAAAAATAGAGTTGCTGGATCTGAAACAACACTTTGATGAAATAGTAATTAATGACCAGGAAGTTGGACTATTAATGGAAGACTGCTTTGAGGCAATTGCCAGAAAGTATTCGTTAAGCCCACAGAATATTACTGTCGTTGGAGATCGGGTAAGGGAAGAGTTGAGAATCGCAAAATCCAAGGGGATGGTAACCGTCCAGATGTTACATGGAAGGTTTAAGAACGAAACAGCCTATGATCGTTCAAATAAACCCGATTATAAGATTAAACGATTTTTTCAGCTACCGACTTTGCTCAAATTGAAAGATATTGGGAAAACGCATGATAATCTGAAGTTGTTGGCCTTTGGTGGTGGCACGGGCCTTCCGATAGCGCTTGAAGGCTTGAAAACATATAGTGAAAATCTAACTGCAATTGTGACTGTTACCGATTCCGGCAGAAGCTCAGGCATCATAAGAGAGCAATACGGTATCTTGCCTCCAGGAGACGTGAGAAACTGCCTGGTCGCGCTTTCAGAAACAGAGGAGCAGGAAAAAGATTTGTACCAGCTTTTTCAATACCGTTTTAACAAAGGATCTCTTAAAGGAATGAGTTTGGGCAACTTATTGATGGCCGCATTGACCGATATGACAGGTAGTTTTGAACAAGCAATAAAAAAAGCAAGTAAGATACTCGCAATCAAAGGAAAAGTTTTACCCTCCACGCTTACAAGTACTCATATTTGCGCGGAATTAAAAGATGGTTCGATCGTAGAAGAGGAGTTTAATGTTCGCGGCCTTCAAAAATCTCCGATAGAAAGGCTCTTCCTGAAATCAAATGACGTTGAATGTCCGCCAGATGCAATCAGTGAAATTGAAAAAGCAGACATAATTGTAATCGGACCTGGAAGTCTTTACACAAGTATCATATGCAACCTTCTTGTTGGTGGCATTAAAGAAGCATTGCAGAACACAAAAGCAGTAAAAATATATCTATGCAATATCGTCACACAGCCTGGACAAACTGATAATTATACCGCATCAGACCACATCAAGGCCGTTACAAGGTATCTTGGAGAAGGTGTTTTAGATTATGTACTTGTTAATGACAATTTTCCTCGTAAGGAAATAATAGAAAAATATAAAAAAGAGGGCGCTGATATTGTCGCCCTTGATGACGATTTAGAAAATAATAATGTGGCAGTAGAGATCACCGACTTGATTGAAAATCTTGACCACAAAAGAATCTTGTGGGAAAAACAGGATCTGATAAGACACGATCCAGAGAAACTGGCAGATGCTATCTGCAGAATCTTTACCAAATTATCACTTTTGCGCCGTTAGTCTTTAAGACTGAAATTCAGGAAATATATTTTGCAAAACATCAGTACGCTTTTAACTTTTTCTGAGATTCAAAAAATTTTACAGTGCTGTATTACATATGCCCAAACTCATTTCACCGATATCAGCACGGGTTCAAGCAATCATATTCGACTTGGATGATACCCTATATGATTGCAGCGGAACGCTTGTTCTAAAAAGCAAAAAAATTGCTGCAAAAATCATATCACAGGAGATCAAATGCTCCGAGGCAGACGCACTGAAATTACAACTGGAACTTGAAAATCGTTTTGGCCCTAAAGGCGATATTGCACGGGAAATTGCAAATCTATACGATCTTTCGGAAGAGTTCTGCAAAGAAATCGCTAATGCCATTAATACCCTGGATGTAGAAAGCGCCATTTTGTTTCCTGACACAATGGCGGCCATTAATCAATTAAAAAAGATTGGATATAAGCTTTTTCTTGTTACCTTTGGCAATAAAGAAATGCAGAAAAAGAAGATAAAAGCCCTTGGTCTTGAAAGTGCATTTGATGAAATAATAGTAACAGAAAATCCACAGGGAAAAGAAAAATGTTTTAAGGATATTTTAATGAAGTATGGTTTAGAATCGGATCAGGTTCTTTGTGTTGGCGACAAGATTAAAGACGAAATAGCAGTGGGGAACAGGCTTGGAATGCCTACCGCATTAATGAAACATGGCAGGCATTACCATTTCCATAAATCTGAAATTAGTGACGACTCAGCCTATATACACATAACTAAAATTTCAGATCTCTTGGAGGATGACAAGGATTAATTTAATGCATAGGAATTTCAATGTTTTGGCAGGAGCCATCTCCTGACGGCGATCGTAAGCGTTCAAATGCAATAATTCGATCGCGCCAACCCGCATTTTTGCAGAGCATATTTTTATACACCAGGATTTTTGCTTACATCAGGCCATTTTGTCTTTAGCCACTGCCTCGCCAGGCAATGTTCCCAACCCCGGCCAAATCTTTCTTCCAGGATAGATTGTTGTATTTATGCCGGTATGAACATCGTCCGCAATTATAGTTCCAAATTTTCTTCTACCTGTATCAATCTGTTTTCCCTTCACGACCGATCTTACATTCTTGTTATCATGTTTTAAATTAGCAGTTATTGTCCCAGCGCCTAAATTACTATTTTTGCCAATAACACTATCTCCTATATAAGAGAGGTGAGGCACTTTAGCATTATCCATAATTATACTGTTTTTTATCTCTACTGCCTGCCCGATATGACATCCGTCACCAACAGAGGTGTTTCCTCTTAAAAAACAATTAGGACCGATGAGGCAGTTTTCACCAATAACTACATTTCCTTTTATATAAGTTCCGGACAGGATTTCTGTTCCTTTCCCCACTTTTAACTTTCCGTTTATGGTAACATTCTTTTCTACTTTTCCCCTTATGTCTCTCATCGTGTCACTCTTTATTTTTGAAACCAGTACGTTGTTTGCTTCAATTAAATCCCATGGATATCCCACGGACAACCAATGTTCTTTTACTTTTTCACAGACGACTTTTTCTTTTTTTACAAGCGCATTTATATAATCAACTATTTCATATTCTCCTCTTTGGCTTTTTTTAAGCTTGAAACTAAACACAGATTTGTCAAAAACATATAACCCTGTATTTGCAATATCTGAAACAAAGTTTTTTGGTTTTTCTGTGATCTTCTTTACCTCTTTGCCATTTATAGTAAAGACACCAAATCTGCTAGGGTCTTCAACCTTACACCCCAAAACCGCATACTTATGTTTCAGACATGCCTTGATATCTCTCTTAGAAAAAATGTCATCTCCACCCATAACGATGAATTTATTCTCAATAATCTGTTCAACCGATTTCAGCGCATGTCCAGTACCCAACTGCCTCTTTTGTTCAGCATATCGTATTTTCAATTTTCCATATTTGTTGCCTATTTCATCTATTATCAACTCTTTCTTGTATCCCACGATCACGATAACTTCGTCAACTAATCCCTGCAAGGCATCGAGATTGTGCTTTATTATCTCTTTGTTCATTACCTTAAGTAATGGCTTTGGTATGGTCAATGTTAAAGGCCACGTCCTTGTACTCTTTCCTGCAGCCATTATTATTGCTTGTATCATATCAGGCCCCTATCTCTCTCTTCATCGCTTTTGCAATATCGTCTGCCGTCCTTCGGATTGCTTTTTTATTCTCACCTTCAATCATAATTCTACATAGGTTCTGTGTCCCTGAGTACCGCACAAGAACCCTTCCTTTTTCCCCCAGCTTTAATTCTGCGCTCTTGATATCCTTATACGCTTTCAACATGCGTATATCTTTTTTCTCCTTTACTTCAAAATTAACGAGCACCTGTGGTAAGGACTTCATACACTCCGCCAGTATGCTTAACTTTTCTCTTCTCTCTTTGATAACTTTTAATAGTTGTAAGGCAGAGATTATTCCGTCTCCTGTCGTTGAATAGTTTGAGAATATTATATGTCCCGACTGCTCTCCTCCTAAAACATATCCTTTTTTCCGCATCTCATCAACCACATGCCGATCACCAACTTTTGTCTTAACAACTTTTATTTTCTTCTTCTCCATCGCAATATCAAAACCTTTATTTGCCATGATCGTTACAACTACATGGTTCTTTTTCAACGTCCCGTTCGATTTCATTTCAATTGCACATATTGCAATAATGTGGTCACCATCAACAATTTTCCCTTTTTCGTCACAAACAATGACTCTGTCCGCATCGCCATCCAGAGCTATTCCAATATCAGCCCTCTTTTTTTTCACAACCTCCATCATCTTTTCCGGATGCACTGCACCACAATTTAAATTTATGTTCAATCCGGTCGGCTTGTTGTTCAGCACAATCACCTCTGCTCCCAGCTCACTTAATATATGTGGAGCAGTGTTGTAAGCCGCACCATTAGCACAGTCCAGTACTATTTTTAACCCTCTCAAGCTCATGCTTTTTACAGAAGCTTTTACAAATTCTATATATCTTCCTTTCGCATCATCAACCCTGTACGTTTTTCCAATCAAACTTCCTTTTACATGTTCAGTCTTTACCTTTTCTGACAAAACATATTTTTCAATCTCATCCTCAAGGTTATCCGGCAGTTTATGTCCATCTTCACTGAAAATCTTTATCCCATTATCTTCAGCAGGGTTATGTGAAGCGCTAAGTACAATTCCGGCATCCGCATTCAACGATTTAGTTAGATGTGCGATAGCGGGTGTTGGCATAGGGCCAATAAGTAAAACATCAGCGCCCACCGACACAATACCTGAAGCTATTGCACTCTCTAACATATAGCCACTCAATCTGGTATCTTTTCCTATGACAAATTTCGGCTTTTTCTTTCCACATCTCTCTTTGAAAATATGAGCAACCGCTTTTCCAATATTCAATACCACTTCAGGAGTCATTGGATAAACATTAGCAACTCCTCTTATTCCGTCCGTTCCAAATAATTTTCCCATTTACATCCACCTATACAAAAATGATTACTGCCGGGTCTTAGACTAATAAACTCATATTTCTGTTCCCTGTGATATGATATGACATGAAAGCTATTTAACAATGGGTAGTATACCCGTTTGATAATTAATTATAGAGGCGAGGCTCAAGAATGAACAACTACGCAGAAAAGGCAAGAATTGAGAGGTACTCACTTCAGAAAGCAAGTGCCTCTCAATTTAGCTCGTTAAGATTGAAAACTGATCACAACTTAAAACGTTAACTGTACATGAGGAGCTACATAATATATGTTTAACTTACCTACAAAACTCACGACAAAATAGATGCTTAAACCATATCTTTGAATTTTTTACCTACCTTAAAACCTACCGTTCTACTGGCTTTAACCTTAATTGTGTCTCCAGTTTGAGGATTTCTTGCTGTCCTGGCTTTTCTTTTCTTTACCAAGAAAGTACCAAACCCTATCAACTGAACATTTTTATCTTTCTTTACTCCTTTGGTAATACCACATAACACGGCATTTACCGCCCTCTCCCCCCCCGCCTTTGATGTCTCTAGCTCTTTTGCTACCGCTGCAACTAATTCTTGCTTATTCATAACACCCCCTTCTTAAAAATAGAAAAATAACCAAAAAATATATAACGCCAACAATCCGTATTACATCGCCATACCAATTATTTTACCTTCAAATACAAGTTTGCTATTTGCTATTCCCTGTACGTCAAAAATAGCTCTTCTGGTTCTTAATTCTATATTTTTTGCAATAATGATCAATTTATCACCCGGAAGCACTTTACCTCTAAATTTAACCTTATCTATACCTCCAAAACCAAAAAATTTTTCAGTTTCAATGGCACTCTTAAAATAATAGGTACACAACTGTGCGGCAGCTTCTACCATTAGTACACCGGGCATAAGAGGGTTGCCCGGAATATGTCCGCGTACCCAAAATTCATCTTCCTTTATATCCTTATATCCAATAATTATTTTGTTCTCAGGATCAAATTTAATTATCCCGCTTAACTGCTCCATCTCGTAACGATGCGGGACTAAAGTCCTGATACGGTCAATATCCGCAGTTATTTCATTTAAGTCAATCGTATCTATATCTACTAAGAATTTCTGCGACATTGCAAAATACTATTATTAAGATTTATTTTTGTCAATAAAAAATTATTTTTTTGTCAGCAAGACAGTTGATAAGATTTTCCACTCTCTCATTTCGATGCAAATCAAAACAGCTACAAATTTTGTAAAATGCGTAAAATAGAGCTGACCCCGACATAAACGAACTTTCGTCTTTTCACTGAGACCGCCCCCCCTCCGGTAAGAATAGGAAATTCAAAGTATTGAGCAAAAAATCTCATGACAACAAATAATTTGTAATCTCGCATGTATGATTACGACTTAAATACCAAATGATATGGTAGCGGCGCAGGGACTCGAACCCCGGACCTACGGATTATGATTCCGCCGC
This sequence comes from Candidatus Scalindua sp., assembly GCA_021777035.1. Classification (GTDB taxonomy): domain Bacteria; phylum Planctomycetota; class Brocadiia; order Brocadiales; family Scalinduaceae; genus Scalindua. The sequence continues at coordinate 45,992 of JAIQZR010000147.1, forward strand.
TCTAACCAGCTGAGCTACACCGCCACAAAGAAATGCGTTCCGTTAAAGGCCAGTGGATAGCCCTGTACCTGCCTTTAACGACACACATTATATAGCCCACAGGTCAACACGTCAATTTATAATTGTAATAAAGAGAAGAGAAGCGGCCATACCTTGAAATTGATGCCGTTCAAAATGCATTATGTTCTATCTTTTCTCCCTTTCTACCTCTTTTTTAATCTTGTCAATTTCTGGGCCAAAGTTCCTTCCGTGTTCTTTCAATAATTTGTCATCCTTATAGCTCCTCGCGGCAACCAGCCCCAAGCCATCTCCCTGTACCCCGTATTCATAAACCATAATCACCTCCTGCCTGGTATCAACCAGATAAAAAGGCTCTCTGTTGTTTGACCGGCTACCTACTACCGCAAATACGTGTTTTGCACCCGCACCGCCATCGCCCTGAGCAATGACATAATTTGGTGAGATTTTAGTAAGCGCAAACACAAGCAGTACTATAACTATTCCCAGCAGGGCTGTGTTTAACCCGTATTTCTTAAGCATTTTTACCACCTCCAAAGTTTATGTTCATATTTTAGTGTTCTGACGGAACCCCCCATAAAACCGTATATAAATTTCTTTTAGAATCCGCGCTTCCCTGTGTACAAATAAGAGAATGGATGTTACTGTCCATACGTTGGGTATCTAATTTTTGTTTTATTATTTTCCTTTGTAAAAGCACGAGCCTCTTCTTCTTCCCTAATCAAGATGGTAGGCTTTATTAGTATAATCAGATTGTCAGCAAGATTAATATCCTTTCGAACCGTATCACTGGAAAATAATCTTTTTAAAATAGGAATCTTGGAAAGAATTGGCACTCCGGTTGACGTTTTTGTCTCAGCGCTCTTGCCCAATCCGCCAATCATAAGTATTCCTTTATCAGGAACTGAAACCGTTACTGACAATTCCTGCTTAACGGTTTGTGGACGTTGTATTGTATTAGTCGCTGTTGCTGTCGTTCCCCCTCCTGATGTACTGGCACCACCAGTTACAAAAGGTGTATCTGTAAACGATACAGAAGTGATAACAGGGTGTACTTCCAGAGAGACATATTTCCTGTCTGCACTGACAATCGGTCTCACATTAAACGTGGTACCATCGTCTATTTCTGACATCACCGGTTGAGGTGTTTGGCTTACAATTGTATAGCTCTCTATATAGTTTATCGTTGTAACTACTTTAATGGTCCCCCTTTGGGTATTTGACAGGGTTATCTTCGGGGCGGTTACTGTCTCCGCCTCATTACTCTCCTGCACTGCTTTCAGAAACCCCTTTAAGAATAAGCCGTCGAAAATCTGATATGTAAGATTTAGGCCCGTTGTTGTACCCAAAGCAGTCGTTGTTCCTGTATCTATAAAACTAGTACCAGTTTCATTAAAGATTCCCTTCCGTTTGGGGTCATCTGCCCCTTGAGAAAGGTCAAATTCATTTATATTATTTCCAAAAGCCTCCAGAAAATTATCGGAAACCGCAATAAACCTGGCTTCTATCGCTATCTGGAGGTCTGCGGAAGACCTCAACGCCGCGAGAAGGCCTTCTACTCGCTTATGGACATCAATCGTTTGTGTTACAACGATATCACCCAGCATGCCCTCCCTTGCCGCTATTAAGCCTCTGCCGCCACCTGCACCGGACTTCCATGATTGAGGTTCTATCGTACCGGTAATCAAATCAATAATTTCTTTCACCCTGTCAAAGGTGTCTTTACCCTCTCCTGCAGGAGCAGTCTCCTCTTCATCACTCAAAGCGGAAGCCTGAGTAGATAAACTTTGTCTGTCATCCAGATTTATTAGCAAATCACGAACATCATAAACCCTCAATTCCAGGGATTCTTTAGAAATATAGACGACATTGTCCTTTACCAAATACCCCGTACCTTTTGGTAAGAGATACTTCAGTATTACAGAAAGAGGAACATCACTAAGCTTTATATTTATATTTATATCCTGAGCATTATCATCTAAGAAGAAATTCATCTGTGTTTTTTCCTGAAGAAATGCGATTACATCACGAAGCGAAGTATTGATAAACTCAATTGACAACTTTTTGCCCATCTTAGTCTGCATGTTCTGAGGGAGGGGTTTATGTACCGGAGAAGGTGATATCTCCAACCTTTCAGTATGCTTGCGGTTTTCTTCCAGCCTTTTTGTAGGATCTTCTTTCTGTACCCTCTCCTTGATCTCTTTCCACTCATCCTCTGTAGTAAACTGCATCAAATCGTTGTAAGGTATTGACTTCTCTTTCAGGTTTTCAAAATATCGATCACGTTCATAGACATCAACTTTTTTTATTTGAGTTAGTATCTTTCTGTGCCTTATGCCTTCCTGAAGCACCCGGGCATTCTCTATAAACGCGATGGCCCCTCCATCATCAGGGTGATCCTCTAGTATTTCCTCTGCTATCTTGACGGCATCTTCATATCTATTCTCTTGCGTAGCACGTTCTGCCGTTTGTAGTAGCTGTACTTTCCTCTTTAAGGCGAGAGCAGTCCCATCATCAGGCTGCTTTTTCAATATTGCATCTATTTTCTTAATAGCATATTCATACAACTGCGCATTTATGGCTTGATCGGCAGCCTGAAGGAGTTTCCTTCGCTTCTTCTCGGAAATCGCCGCTTTCTTCGAAATAGTCGTTTTGGTCGTATCCTTTATCTGCTTTTCGACAACTATTCTGTTACCACTTCTCCTGATATCTCTTTTTTTCAGAACCTCGGAAGAGTGCGTTATATCTCTTTTTTTCGGTTGCCTGGTTACATCTTCCTGGTAGGGGTCTGATTGAGGCCTACTGTATGGCGGTTGTACAATTTCGTCACTTTTTTTGTCCAGTGCCTGGTTTGATGTCGTCTGACACGCACTTGTCATGAGGAGTAAGCAAATTGCCACAGTTGCGAGAATCTTCCCTTGATTAGTTTTCATGTTTTTACGTAAACTAAATTAGTTCGGCTCAGTCTCCGCTTTCCGTTTCTTCCAAAATTGATCTTAATAACTCTACATTTTTTTCAAACGGTTTTTTTGCTTTGTTTACAATTTCCTGCTGATCTTTCGTTATATTTTCTATGGTTGTATTTACTTTTAATACTGTGGGAGTAATATTGTTAGTCGCTTTTTTTTGTGTTGTTTTTGTTTTATCAAGTATTTTTTTATACCATACTTTTTCTCGTTCTTCCCCTGCTTTTTCCCGCCCTTCCCCTAACCATAACTCCATGATAATGCCATTCTCATCTTTATACTTAATCTGAGGAGAAGATTTCATATATGTCTCACCCGGTACTATCCTGGAGCCAACAAACTCTCCTTTTTCATTCAAGATAAGAACCTTCCTCATTAATGTCATTTGTCTCTGTGCATTATGGACAATATCTTGCAACACATAACCTGTTGCAAAATCGAGTACTTTCCCGCCAATAATCTTTTTCCCGCCAATTCTTTCTCCTGCCTTTATTGGAAATCCGTGTTCACGCCATTGTCCATCTATCTCTTTCTTTACCTCTATATAAGCGAGGTTATCAACCATCCCTTTGAAAATAATTTCTATCTTATCTACGACTTCAATTTCTTCAGATTGGACGATCTCCTCCTCTTCTGCTTTTTTCACAATTACCTTTGTCGGCCCAGCGAAGACTGTTCGTCTTTTAATTTGATTTGCCCAGGAAGAACCATTAATTTTATTTAACAGATCTAACTCGTATTCTACACTATCTTCTTTTTTGGGATCTGCATGTCTTATATTTGATTCTACGGCGTTAACGGCACGGGATACCTTCGATCTCAATTTCCCCGCGCTATATGGAGAAAGGAAGAGGCTCCAGCCGACATTATATAAACAATAAAGTAAAATCAAAGATAAAATTGCTTTGAATACATAGCCATATATTTTTTCTTTTTGTACCGTCCGCATTATTTGGTTGCCCACCTTAAACACTGTTACAACTCTTTAACCATGCTCTTTTTTGTTGCGGTGTCGCAAGATTATATCTTAAAATCCAAGACATATGCAGAGATTACAACATTCACTATGGAAGGAGACTGGAAACTTCTTTTCTGCACAGAATCACCAGATCGGGGTGATTTCTCCACCGTTTCCGGCATTCGGAGTCTATTCAACTCTCCATTAAGACCAATAGTCTCAATTTCAAAAGACAACTCTGATTTTAAAAATTCGTTAATTAGGGGAAAAAGCCTTTCAACATTTATACCTACCTCTACCGTGAACGGAATAGTATCATACAATTCCGTGTGAGTCGTATCGCCAGAAACCGCATTCTCGATTTCAAAATTGATACCCTCAAAATAATCAACCTCTAATTCTTCCTTAAGTATTATGTTTACTAACGCTTCTGTAATCCAAAATCTTTTCTGTTCCGGAATAATCTCCTCCCAAGAGGGAATTTTCTCTCTCCATTGTTTAAAATGAAGTGCATTTTTACCATAGGGAATCGCCCGCGCTTTTATCCTATCCAGAAGAATATCTGTTTCCTGAATATATCTATTTGCCCATAACGCCTCATCCTCAATCTCCTCGCCATCAAAAGATCCGAAAATCTTTTCGAGCTGAGTGTCTCGTTCCTTATAAAACTGCTCGTATCCATGCTGGATCTTCCTGGCCGCCTCTAGTTTCATTTTTTCCGCCTTTATCCATTTTTTATTGCGAATTTTATGACCCTTGCTTGCATACCTTTCTAGTTTCGTCAGTAATCTTTCAATATTCTCTATCTTCTCACTATTTCTAGATCGGAATGGGCCTACAACACAAAAATAAAAAGCGATTACTATAACTATTACTCCCCCTATAGAGATCCAGAATTTATTTTTCTTAATGCCTGAGATATCCATGTCGCTATTCCATTCTCTTAATATTGATCCGTTTGTCTAAGGGTTCGCGAAAAAACCACTTTACAATCTACTATACACTGTAATTCAAAACATATCGGCGCGCTTATGTCGCCTGCTCTCTCTTTTTCGTCCAGGACGGCAACACGGCGCACTGAGCCTTGCATTAATCTTACATCACGAAAAGCAGGTGTTTTTTGATCGGTCAATACTAAACTCGCTATGGGTTTTTTAACTTTTTCCTCTATATATGATACTTCCGGAGCATAACTTTCGCCCTTAATCCTTATAATCAACACCTCCTTCGACGTATCAATGGTTTTGGATGTGGTTGCTCCTTTTTTCCCAAAAAAATCCTTACTGTCAGCCTTTTCCTTTTTACCAGATTCAGGAATACCCCATCGCGATTCTATACTTAACAAATACACATTTTCCGGAATTGTGTTAATAATTTTATTTATTGTTTCTATCCAGAACTCTCCCTGGTCACCTATCGACTCCCACAAATATATATTCTCTTCCACTTTTTTAACTTTTTTCTCCACACCCTTAAAGACTTTTTCCAATCTCTTTGCTTCGTTTACTGTTCTGGTTAAGGTATCTACACTATTCGAAAGAGGTTTCCATAGTAAATAATCCTTAATGCTCTGTGTAAAGACGCCCAAAAAAATTGCAATTGCAATAACACATGCTAGAATTTTTCTCTTTGAAACCAACCTCTCTTTAACATAATCATGTGGCAGAAGATTTATCTTAATTTGACCCCGATCTAAACCCTGCAGTGCAAGTCCTAATGCCGTTTCAAAACCATAAATGTTTTTATTCTTTGCCTCAGAAAGATCAAAACCCCTTACCATACTAATATTATCTGACAAGTTCAGAACCTGGATCTCACTTTCCAGGTTTTCATCAACAAATTTAGTATTATCATCATCTTCAAACACATCGCCCATTAAATATAAAATTTTCGGCTTAGTACCTTTTGATACAGAGACATAATATCCCATTGATCTCTGTATTTCCTGTATAAGAGTCATGTTCACTTCCGAAATGGGAATGCTTCTATTCCAATATCTTGATTTCCCAACCACGATAAAATCCGTATTTCCCTGCTCAACATTGATAACAATAGAATCTTCGTTTGAATTCGAACATAAGTGAACAAGGTTATAAATCGCAATAGGGGTAATTTGAATAGCATCCAGGTTCTCATTTATTAGCGCCAGTTTCGGCAAAAGGCTGTATATATTTTCCTTTTTTGTGGCAAATAACCCGATCTTAATGCCTTTGTTTGCCGTCCCATCATTATCAAACCGTTGATAGTCCCATACAATTTCATCAGGAGAAAAAGGGACTTGCTTACGTAATTCAAAGTTTAATGCGTCACCGACGCGGCTTTTTTTAATTGGCGGGAGTGTAAAAAACCTTGAGAGTATCATTTTCCCGGAAAGAGAAACTGTTATTTTGTCAGATTTTTTGATTAAATTACGCTCTTTAAAAATGCCTATCGCATCTTCAACACGTCCTGGCTTATCAAGTGTAATTTCATGGTTCTGTGATGAGTAGTCAATCCGGTCAATTGCCTCTACAATTAATTTCCCGTCATGGAAGCTCGCCTTCGCGGCTTTAATACCACCGTCACCGATCTCAAGCCCCCAAACGCTTTTATCCCCTGATAGCCCAACGGAATTAGACCATTTTTCGTAAATTGCTCTAATATTCATTTGTAACAAAGAATACTAAAAGTTTTCAGATTTTAATGATGAAATAATTTTCTCAGCAGTTGATTCCGGCCCTTCATACTCCTCTGCCTCCAGCCATTGAACATCAGGAAAGCTTCTAAACCATGTCATCTGCCTTTTGGCAAATCTACGTGTACTCAATTTCACCATATCCCTCGCCTCATCTAAGGTAAGCTCCCCATCAAGATATTGAATAACTTCCTTATAACCCAGTGCCTGCCTTGCCTGCTTACTTAACCCTTCCGGGTTTTTCAACAGCGATTGAACCTCGTCAATAAGCCCTCTATCAAACATTGTTTCAACACGTTCATTAATCCTCCGGTAAATATCTTCCCTCTCTCTCGCTATACACATGATCTTAAACTGATAACTCTTTCTTGCCAGTTTATACTGTTCCTGTAATACCGAAACAGGCTTGCCCGTTATTCTATAAACCTCTATCGCTCGTATGATGCGTCGAAGGTTATTCGGGTGCAGTTCGCCCGCTTTAACAGGATCTATCCGTTCTAATATTCCGTGAACGTGCTGATTGCCCTTTTCGTCTGCAAGCCCTTCCAGCTCTCTACGGATATCCCAATCTGCTCCGGGACCATTGAAAATACCATCAACAAGCCCCTTTATATAAAGAGGACTGCCGCCGACAATCAGAAACTTTCGTTCTTTGCTATCGACATCGTTAATTAGTGCCTCAACATCATCAACATACCTACCGACACTATAACTCTCCCATGGATCAACAATATCAATGAAATGGTGTGGAACGCGCTCCCTCATGCCGGGCGATGGTTTTGCCGTCCCGATATCCATCCCCCGGTAAAAAAGCATTGAATCAGCGGAAATTATCTCGCCTCTGATTTTCTGCGCGACAGTAAACCCAACCTCCGTTTTATCACAGGCCGTCGGCCCGGTAAGTATTGCAATCGTCATTTCACGAACAGACAAAGAAATAATACTCCCTAAGAAGAATCAAAATACGTAGGGGCTGTTTCCCAAACAGCCTTTGTTATACAATATAGCTCGCTTGGACCGTCCGTCCAGCGGCTTTAGCCTTCCATTATACACGACAAGGGAAACCTGAAGGTTTCCGCTACGTCCTAATTTAATGACCTTGCTTGTCCCGCAGGCAAGGAATTCGGGAAGCAGAATCCCATTAAAAATCCCTGACATCTCATATCTCAAAATAGTAGCTTGCGCAAGCTATAAGGTTATTTACCAATATCGTGCAGCCTGTCCAGTGGGCTTTGAAGTCCGTCAATTTCGCGTTGCATTACATGGGTATAAATCTCGGTTGTTTTGACGTCGGCATGGCCCAACAACGTTTGTAAGACCCGGATATTGACGCCGTTTTCCAGCATATGGGTGGCGAAACTGTGGCGTAAAGTATGGCAGCCCGCGCGCTTCAAAATCCCTGCTCGATCAACGGCGCTCTTGACTGCCTTTTGAAGGCCGGATTCCATAACATGATGCCGCATTTTACGGCCTGATCTTGGATCAACGGATCTTTTTTTCGCGGGAAAGAGATATTGCCAGCGGGTCTCACCTTCTGCGTTTGGATACTTACGGGCTAAAGCTTCCGGCAAGTAAACTTTTCCGAAACCCTCATCACAGTCTCGGTGATGAAGGTTGATTACGTATTTTATATGTGTTTGAAGCTCTTCGCGGATGTTCCCGGGCAGTATAGTTGTTCTGTCTTTGCCGCCTTTGCCCCCGCGAACAAAAATTTTATTTTGACCAAAATCAACGTCCTGGATGCGCAGTCTTATACATTCCATAAGACGCAGGCCTGAACCGTACAGTAATTTTGACATCAATGCGTGCGTCCCGCCCATCATCAGGAGTAGGCGTTGAACCTCTTCTTGAGTGAGTACCGTTGGTGGCCTTTGTTTCTTTTTAGAGCGAATAGGTGAGATTTTGCCGTCAAGAGGTAGATCAAGTACTTCACGGTAGAGAAAGACGATGGCATTCAATGCCTGACTCTGAGTAGAAGCGGAAACCTTTCCTTGTGTTGCCAGGTCAGATAAAAACCTCTCAACGTGTTTAGAGCATAGATTTTTTGGATGGATCCTGCTTCCGAAAAAACGTACATAACGCAATATCCACTGGCAATATGAAGTTTCAGTGCGGTAAGCGTAATGATGATAACGTAAAACCTCCCGTACCTGATCCATCAACTTTAAAGAAGGATTGGGGCGAAACCTGGGCTTATTTTCCATGTTTTGGGCAAGATATCGCAATAAGTGGAAAATGTCAAGTGTGTTTTAATAAGTGGAAAATTTGTTTTGCTTTTATAATAGTAATGTCCCGGTTAATTTAACTCGGTTTTTACCAATTATTGAAAAAGTTATTATCGTAAGCCATTGCTATTATTGAATCAAGGCTTGACTGCTTAATGGAATTTGATTAATATTACAAAATAATTACTATTGGCATAAGTGATTACATTTTCCATCTATAGGAGGTAATAGCATGGAAACTTTCCACTTATTGCTCTGTTAGATTTATAAATGATGACTCTTGGCTAAAAATTACAATCTACCAATTTGAAATCCAAAATAGAAGAATGCGGCAAAGCAAATTATCGTAAAAAAGAAGGTAGAAAAATGAAGATACCCAGTATGAATATTATAATCACGATTGCCACTATTTTCGTTTCCACAGGAATTGTCGCATTTTTCCCTTCTACAAAAGCAAAGTTTTATGTATTTGGAGTCGGAGTGACTATTATTTTTTGGATTTGGCTTATAAATTATACAAATCATTGCGGTGCCCCTAATAACAAACAATTCAATGGAATCACTTTAGATAATTGTGAAATATCTAATTGCGATACCGGAATAAGTACTCCTGAAAGTGCGAATATAAAAATGAAAAACACTAAAATGAAAAACAATGAGACTGCCATAGAAGTGAGGAATAATAAATCTAACAAATAGATAGACATTGACTCGAAATTGCACTTGTAGTTAGCCTTATTGCTTTCTTTACTCATGTGTTATTCTCTCGCATGTCATCTCAATCGTTAGGTTTCCCTGAATGGAGGAAATATGAGTTCACTATATGTAAGCAATCCTTTCTTACAACAACCTCGACACCAGATATTCGTGAGCTATCACCACTCAGCTTATGATCAACCTTATCGAAACCACTTTGAGAATCTCTTTGCGAATATCCATGATATAATAGTATCAAAATCGGTTCAAATTGGCGAGATAGCCCCAAACATTCAAACAGAAACCATACGACAGAAAATAAGGGATGAATACTTGAGAGACTCAACGGTTACGGTAGTGCTCATCGGTGCTGAAACATGGAAGCGGAAGCATGTTGACTGGGAAATAGGGTCAAGCATTCGGCAAACCCAAAATAACCCAAGGTCTGGTTTGCTCGGAATTATTCTTCCCTCTTATCCCCGTAATGACCAGTCGAAGTACAACCCATACACGATACCGCCACGTTTGTATGACAATATCCAATGTGGGTTTGCAAAAATATATAACTGGAGCAATAATAACCCAGCATCCGTGCAAAAGTGGATTCACGAAGCATTTGAACGACGCAACAAAGTTACCCCAGACAACTCTTTTCCAAACTTTGTGAATAACCGGACTGGCGAAAGGTGGCAGAAATGAAATGGCGGAAATGGTTAGAAAATTGGGATATGACTTCGTTGAAAATCAACGCTTCTTTCCTGGAGATGGAATGGAAACCACAAGATGAAGACAAGGCTGCTGCGTGGGAGTTGTATATAGAACTGCTTACACGTATTACAACTCAACCACTTGACCCCGAGCATGGTGACGAAAAAACAGCACTTGATAGTGTTTATTCTTTGTTTTTAATCACTCGACAAGTACTAAAGAACAATACACGGAACTGCACGGAGTTCACAAAGATTGCAATTGTGGTATTGAATCAAGTCATCCGCCCGTTTACAGCGAAGTGGCATCGTCTCTGCTTACAGGATATTTTTAAGAAACCGGAGAAATGTGTCGAGTTTAGGAAGGAATTAGAAACACTACAGACGACTCTACGGAAATATACGAAGATGCTGGCTGATATGGCAGGGGTTGAAGATTTGACAATTTTAGAAGAAACCTAACAAATCAGTGGAGCCAACCCCTCCGCCATTTGCGATTCGATTATTTTCAGGCTCTTTGTTTATCTTATTTTTTTATCTATTATTTTATTTGCCAAACGGGGTTGCTCACCTCAGACGTTAGAAAATTGCTTTTTCACCATTTTTTTTAAAAGAGGAGAATAAAATGACGGATGAGTATATTGTAGGAGAAGATGAAATTGTAAGGGCATTATGGGCTGTATCAGCTTCTAATGAAGATATTGATAACTATGCCGGAACACTGCAAATTGGTTCTGCAAGTGCTATGGGCCCAGCACCAGGTGTTGAAGACACTGAGGCTAGGTTTCGTACATTTTATTCTCTTGGGAGAAATATTCGTTTAAGAAATTACCCTGAAAAGTTACACTTTGCTTATCCTGATTTCAACAAGGCGGACTATGGCAATGGGATTGTTTATGGAAGTATTATTATTGGAGAAGATCATTGGCAGTGGCGTAATATTTTGGCTAGTGAATTAGGAAACCCAAGTGGTCTAGAAGCAAGGTTTCGAGCAGTTTATGATTGGGCCAAACACCATAGTTATGGAGGTGGTATGCCAAATATGCATCAAGCGGATTATGGAAACGGTAAAGTATATGGGACAATTTTGTTTTCTCAAGAATCATTAGAATGGAAAAATGTATCCAAAAACCAGTTAGGAAACCCTTCTGATGTCGGGGAACGTTTTAAAGCGGTACATAGCTTTGCATCAAATAATGGTTATCCAGCAGGCTTTCCAAATTTTCATCAAGCAGATTATGGAGATGGTACGGTCTATGGAATATTACTTTTTAAGCCAGGATATGCAAAAAAAATTGATATAAACTTTTCAGTTTGTAATGTTTTAGGGAGTAGCTATAATTTTGAAGATCAAATTGCAGCAACTCCTTATGGATCTCTTTTTATTCCAGGTCTTGATGCAGGAAGTCCTCAACTTACGATTCCTGTTCCTTAGAAAAACTTTAGAAGCAGACATTGAAAATATATTGGCACTGGGGTCAAACCTTGATTTGTGATTAGTGTTGTAAATCTGTATTTATTGTTGACAAATATTGACAAAGCTAATAGAAATAGTGACTATTAAAAACCTAACAAATCACTGGAGGTGACGCCTTTATCTCTTGCGATTTCTACATCTTTGGATTTGTTATTTATTTTATTTTTATTCATAGTTTTTTGTGCCATACGGCACGCCTCACCTCAACGTTAGGCGTCAAAACCTATTATAGGGAGATGATTATGGGTAGAAGTAAAAGTAGTTCCGATCTAAAATCTGGTTATCGGTGGTGTCCACATTGTGATGGATGGACTGTATGTAAATGTGGAACATGTGGTACTGTTCTTCGTAATCCTGCTGGCAATGAAACTTTGACTGAAGGCATTTGTAAGGTTTGTCATGGCGCAGGTCAGATTGCAGATACGCAATGATAAGCGTATGAGGGGAATGAAGGCAAAAAAGAAGAAAGTTCAGGTTGACCATTATAGAATCAAAAGTAATATAATATTCTAACAAGTCGCTAAAGCTGAAGAATGGGGTCAATTCATTATTGTTGACAAGTACATTTAATTTCTAAAAAGAATAGAAACGATTAAAAGCCTATAAAATATTATAGAAAAATCATGAGCTGGGAAGCAAACATAGGAGAATATCATAGAAAAACCAAGGGCTGGAAAGCGAGTCCATATGTCCAAACATACATGTATACATTTCGTTGCTCCAGTTGTGATCATGAATGGATTGCTATAGTTGATGAACTTTCATTGCAGAGACTACCATGTTGCAGATGGAATGCTTTAGCGGGTCAACATTGTCCTATGGGATGTACTCATCTACCATGGTACATTCGTCTTTTTACAAAGCGAGAAGAAGGTTATGGCAGGGGAATTTCAAAGGAACATGTTGAAACAGGTAAAAAATATGGCAAAAAAGATTGTTTCGTTTAGTTAGAGGAAAATACCACATTAATCAGGGAGCACTATACCTATTTAATTGCTTTATAAGAATACGAAAGCTAAGATTATGTCCGGAAGAAAAAGAATATGGCCTTTATTGTTGACATGTGCTTTCAACTTCTAAAAGAAATAGTAATGATTAAATGCCTAACAAAACAGTGGAGCCAACCCCTCTGTCATTTGCGATTCGATTATTTTTAGTCTCTTTGTTTATCTTATTTTTGTCTATTATTTTATTGCCATACGGGGTTGCTCACCTCGACGTTAGGCCATCAAGGAAGATCAAATGAATCGCAAAATCGGAGTTCATATTCTTTGTTTATTGTTCGTCCTTTTCTTAACCTCATGCGGAGGTTCTAAACGCGACCAACTCGTCGGAAAATGGGAGCTGCAAGGAAAGGAGTGGCAGGAAATTTTAGAACTGTACGAGGACGGCAGTTATCGAATTAACACCAGTAGCGGCTGGAACACCGGTGAGTGGCGGCTAGTTGACGATGAACATATGGCGCTCGGCAAGCATATCAATGACTTCTCGTTCGATCAGGGGGATTTGATCCTTGTAGATGTCAAGGGCGTGAAGTATCGCTACGTAAGAAAATGAGAAATAGCGAATTCACCTTTAACTTGCTGGAAATGTGAAAAAAGCAGAAGTACGTTTCACGAGTTGACAAGCCAGACATGGTTTTTTAGGATGGAGACTTCTAAGGCTGGTGTCTTGAATAGTGAATAAGCAAAAGAATAAGCAAAAGTGGCTTCGCTCAAAAATAGTAGCGAAAGATGGTCACTCCTTGATTTTTGATTAGCACTGCAAATCTGTATTAAAGTATTTATTGTTGACAAATATTGATAAAGCCAATAGGAATAGTAATGATTAAATACCTAACAAATCAGTAGAGCCAACCCCTCTGCCATTTGCGATTCAATTATTTCCAGGCTCCTTGTTTATTTTATTTTTATCTATTATTTTATTTGCCAAACGGGGTTGCTCACCTCAGGCGTTATGTTTCTGAAATTAATGAATACATCAAATGAAATGCATTTACTGTCTTGAAGACAAACCAAATAATTTCTTTGTGAAAACAGAACATGTCTTGCCACAATCATTTGGTAAATTTAAAAATAATCTCACACTTAATAAAGTAGTTTGTGACGAATGCAATGAATATTTTGGAAATAATCTGGAAATTTCATTAGGTCGTGATACTCTTGAAGGAATGTCAAGATTTGAGCATAAAGTAAAAAATAAACATGAATTTAAATCATCAGGTAAAAAAAACAGAATAAATATCAAAGTAGACGAAGGTCCTTTTAAAGGTGCTTATGCCTATCGAGAATATTCGGACTTGGAAGACAAGATAATAATCAAGCCAATTCCCCAAGTGGGTTTCAAAAAAGTTGACGCTCATAACTATGAGTATTTTCCTTTAGATAAGATTCCTGACAAACAATATTTAGAAAAGCATTTCTCACTTAATACACCAAAGCCGATTACGGTACTTGGTTGTACTGCTGCTGATGCACAAAAACATTTATCTGAAAAGAACATTTCGTTATCATCAAACCCAGATGGTGAATTCTCACTTTCCGAGAAACCTTCTGATTGGGGCTGTGTAGTAACAGCAAGAATTGACCAAATTATATTCCGGTCAATTGCCAAGATTGCTTTCAATTATCTCACGTATTGGGCCGAACGAGATATTGGACAGGGATTTGTTTTTGATAGTTCATTTAATCCTATAAGGAGATATATCCGTTTTGGTGAAAAAATATCTTTTCCATTTGTTGTGATTATTGAAAAAGCAATAATGTATGATGAACCCATAGTAGGAAAAAGAAAACTGGGGCACCTTATTACTCTTGATCAATCCAAAAACAAGTTGTCAATTGTTTCGGATGTGTCTTTGTTTAATTTTAATACATATTCAGTTCTACTTGCCAAAGATAATAAATGGAAAAGTTTTAGTCTCCGAAAAGGGAATTTTTTTAATATTGCTAACAAAGAAGTTTTAGAATTAATACCTAGAGATATGATTAGCGGTCAGGAAATAATCAATTAATAATTAGAATGCAAAAGATAACAACGCTTCACATAATCGCAAAAAGACATGAGATATGTGAGTGAAACGTTAGGTAATAAAAGAATATTAAATACCATGAAGCTCAAGACAATTATTATTTCATTAGCGTTAGTAACAGCTGCTTTATCCATCTGGAAAACTGATGCTTTCCAGCGCCAATTTTACCCGAAAGATTATTGGCAGGAAAAAGTACAATCCTCTCAATCAGCTAAAGAATTTACCAGTGTAATGATACGAGACACGACGATTGAACTAAAAAAGCTTCTAATGACAGCAAAACTTGAAGTTGCTCAAGAAGTCAATCTTGCAAAATCTATGGATATGGATACCAATGAAGCAAAGAAAATAGCAGTTGAAGAAATAAAGGAAAAGATCAAAGTAATGCGTGAAGAAATTAAGATGATGCGTGAGCTACGTGAGGAGGAAGTACAAAAACTAGATCAAGCAAAAGAGAAATTGGCACAATATCAGTAAGATGCAAGAACATGGTCAATTCTTTATTGTTGACATGTATTTTCAACTTCTAAAAGGAACAATAATTATTAAAAACATAACAAGCGCATGAAGCCAACCACCAACAACTATGCGATTAAATATTTATTGAGGCTGCCGCTCTAAGCCTTTCTTGTTAGCATTACGTATAGGTGGTGGTTGCTTATGCGAGACGTTATAAATATTTAAAAAGGATCTTGGAGTTAGAATGATTAGAATATTGTCCTATGGGGAAAATTATCATCTACTAAGATCAAATGATAATCTTTTTCATTATACAAACACTAAAACTGCATTCGAACATATATTACCGACCAAATCATTACGATTTAACTATTTGAACCAAACAAACGACCCCTTGGAATATAAATCATGTTGGTTGACACCGCTTATGCCAAAAAATCCAAATGCTGCTGGGGTCAAACCTTGATTTGTGATTAGTGTCATAAGTCTGTATTTATTGTTTACAAACATCGACAAAACTAATAGAAATAGGGACTACTAAAGACCTAACCAGTCACTGGAGGTGACGCCTTTATCTCTTGCGTTTTTTGAGTTTTTAGATTCTTTGCTTATTTTATTTTTTCCCATTATTCTATACGCCATACGGCGCACCTCACCTCAGCGTTCGACAGATAAGAAATGAATACGACGCCGGACAAACCTGAGAATGTCGATCCTCGGCTCTGCCCGCAATGTGGCCAGACGTTGGTCAATGTGGGCACGTTCTGGGTATGTCCGTCTCATGGCCAGGTCCCGGAACCAAAGCTATTCACGGCCCTACGCATCTTCCTGAGCTACGGCCACGACGCCAACGAGGAATTGGTCCGCCGTATCAAGGCCGACTTGGAGGAGCGTGGCCATGATGTCTGGTTCGACAAGACGGACATCAAGGCAGGCGACGATTGGCGGCGTGCGATCACGGATGGAATTCTACGCAGCCAGCGTGTCGTCTCTTTCCTCTCGAAGCACTCCACTCGAGATCCCGGTGTCTGCCGAGACGAGATAGCCATAGCCATCGGCGTGAAGGGCGGGAACATCCAGACCATCCTGGTAGAGAGCGAAACGGAAGTGCAGCCACCCGTGAACATCGGGCATATCCAGTGGCTCGACATGCACGATTGGAAAGAACTGCGTGCGGCAGGCGAAGCTATTTGGGAACACTGGTATCAAACCAAGCTCGCCGAGATTGTACGAGTCGTTGAGAGCGACGAGAGTCGCCGTTTCGCCGGTGAGATCGAAACCCTCCACGGTCATCTCAAGCCCATCAAATCCGACGCCCGCATCTACGACCTGCTCCGGAAGGGTTTCTTTGGTCGCACTTGGTTGTTCAAGGCTGTGGAGAAATGGCGGCATGATTCGAAGCGAGATTCCCGCCTGTTTTGGATCACTGGCGATCCCGGCGTAGGGAAGAGTGCCTTTGCCGCCCAACTCGCCCACACCCGCGCCGACGCCGTCATCGCCGCCCAGTTCGTCGAATGGGACAAGCCGGACCACCGCGACGCTCGGCGCGTCGTCCGCAGCCTAGCCTTCCAACTTGCCACGCGCCTGCCCGACTACCGCAAGCTCGTGCTCGCCCTGCCGGAGATTGCCGAACTCGACCGCAAAGACCCGGCCGAACTCTTCGACTACCTACTGGCCAACCCGCTCCGCTCCGTCATCGGCGGCGGACGTGAGCGCCAACTCATAGTCATTGACGCGCTCGACGAAGCAGGCGAGGCCGGGCACAACCCACTCGTGGAAATGCTCGCCCGCCACGCCACGCGCCTCCCTGAGTGGCTTGGCCTGCTGATTACCAGCCGTCCAGATGAAGAGGTCCAAACGCCACTCCAGGGACTTTCCGGGTTGAAACCGCTGATTCTAAATACAGGTCACGTAGAAAACCTTGCCGATATCCGTGACTATCTTCGCCATCAGTTGCCCGATGCTGCTGATGCCGCCGTTAATGTAATAGTAACAAAAAGCGACGGAGTCTTTCTCTACGCCGAATATGTCTGTGAGGAACTGAGGCACAACCGGCTATCACTGGCACGGTTGGATGAGTTTCCGCATGGTCTGGGTGGCATTTATGCCCAGTACTTTGCCCGCCAATTCCCAAATTTGGATTCTTATAAGAATACCACCCGCTATGCGCTCGGCTTGCTCGTCGCCGCCAGGGAATCGCTTGAGCCAGGTTTTCTGGCCAAATTCATGGAATGGAACGATTACCAACTAAATGACTTTCTTAATTCGCTTGGCAGTTTGATCAAACAAACCGATGGGAAACTGCATCCATTCCACAAATCCCTTTTTGATTGGGTTACTGAGAAAAGGATGGCCGGATCGTTTTATGTGAGTAAACTTGAAGGGCATCGAATGCTTGCAAAAAAAGAATGGGAGGAATACCAACAAGATCCTGAAAATATGACTGCATACACATCCAATAATATCGCATATCATTTAGCTGGCAGTGAGTGGTGGGATAAACTTCAAGAAATATTGCTGGATGAAAGATTGCCATTCCTACCAGCATGGCGAGAAATAAACTGTCTCCCGAATGGATGGGATTTTTCTCCATTTTTAAACAGAGCTTTAAGTATTGTGAAGGCAGTTCAAGATCGTCGTCGTTCTGGAACCCCTGACGATTATGAAGACCTCTATAGCCTTTTTCATGCTTTGAGTCAAAGTGCCTCTTCGCGAACGGCCTCACTATTTTTCGAAACAATAGCGGCTGATCGATATATCCCAGGTGTATTTAGATCAAGTTTTTCTGATGTGTATGCTGGTATGCATATAAACCTACGAAAGCTAAACATCTATGAATGTGTAAAGCTTACAATTCAAAGATTGGTTGAGCAGAAAGTAGCAGTTCCAGACTACGTAATCGCCTATCGAAAGGAACTTCAAACTTCATGCCTGTATTGCGAAAGCGAATATCTTTTAGAGGATACTGATCTAATCAATGAAGTAGCTAATAATCGAGGTTTTATATTCCGTGGCGATATTGATGAGGTTGATAAACGTTTTAATACCTTTTCTCTGGTGATAGAGGTTTTGGCAAAAGATCCTGATGAGGAGTTTATAGGGAGGTTGGTGGAGCATGGAGCTGACCTAAACCACCGCTGCTATAGTGGAAAGACGCTTAAGGAATATATATAATCCTTGCCAATTAGTATGTAGGTTCGCTTGCTGCGTGGCAATCCGTCGAACCAAGAATGTAAAAGTAGGGAACTTTTATGCATGGATCTTCATCTACCAAAGACACCACAACTCGGTGCATACTCGTCATGGACAGGGTCAAACGAGGAGTGAAAAGGAAGGTCGAACAAGGCGCTGCACCGGACGGCAATTCCGCTGCGCTTCATTGCCGCCGGTGAGCTCAGTCGTTATAAATATTTAAAAAGGATCTTGGAGTTAGAATGATTAGAATATTGTCCTATGGGGAAAATTATCATCTACTAAGATCAAATGATAATATTTTTCATTATACAAACACTAAAACTGCATTCGAACATATATTACCGACCAAATCATTACGATTTAACTATTTGAACCAAACAAACGACCCCTTGGAATATAAATCATGTTGGTTGACACCGCTTATGCCAAAAAATCCAGAATGGGGGTCAAACCTTGATCAGTGATTAATGGCTAGACAATGGCGTATTGAATTTGAAGGAGCTTACTATCACATCTTATCACGAGGAAATGAACGAAGGGATATTTTCAGTGATAACGATGATCGTATTTCGTTCCTTGAAACTCTGGAAAAAATGTCAGACAGGTTTGATATTGAAATCTACGCTTATGTCCTCATGGATAATCATTACCACTTGTTACTGAAAACTAATAAGGCTAATA
>JAIQZR010000148.1 GCA_021777035.1 Candidatus Scalindua sp.
TTGTCGTTCCTTTGTTGTATGAGGTAGTTGTGTATGTACCGTCAGGGTTTGTTATCTGTTTTAACCTGCCGACAGGGTCATAAGTGTAAGTTGTCCACTTCCTGGTCTCCCCGTCAAAGAATGGGAGAGATTTCTGCTCAACACGCCCAGCTTCATCATATTTAATCTCCTGTACGATTGTTTTATTGTTCGGCCCTTCCTTTTCAGTTTTGATAGTCCTTTCCAATCCGTCAAGGCATACCTTAGACCAGATATAGTTTCCAGTGCCGTGCCCTTCCGTACGGTAGGTAGTGATCTGCAGGTTTGCCTGGCCGCAATCCTGGTATTCATACGATACGGTCCCCTTGGTGGACATTGTATCGAGTGGCCCTGTTACCTTTATCAGCCTGCCGAATACGTCATAGTCGTACGTGGTGGTATTGCCATTGGATCCCGTTTCTGAGATTATTTTTCCCAGGCCGGATCCATAGACAGTAGTTGCAGTGTGATTGAGTGGGTTTGTTGCAAGGTAAGGATATGTGTATGTAGAATCGTAGGTTATAGAAGTAGTATTGCTCTCCGGATCGGTGATAGAATTCTGGTTGCCGTAGCTGTCGTATGTGTAAGTTGTGACTGGGTCATCGCCGCTATCATTCCATCTTGTTTCGGTCAGAATGTTGCCGTTACTGTCATGAATAAACGATGTATCTGATACCTTTACTCCGTTGTTGTCATGGACAGATATACGTTCCGGGAGGGAGACTATCCATTTGGCGGTATCGTTGTAATAGTCCGTATACTCTACCTTATTGTCTTCACTTATAGCCATATCTCCATTAATATGTTTTTCCGTTATGTTGCCGTAGTCGTCATATGTTAATGTAGTCTCTGTGACTTTAAACGTTCCTGTACCATCATAGACGTAGTCGTACTGCGCGGCCAGAAATGCGAAGTCAACTCCTGAAAACGGTGTTGTTGAAACGAATCCTTTTGCAGTCATAGAATATAAACTACCAGATAGGTTTTTTACCACCTGCAAATATGGAAGTCCTCTTTTTATCGGATCCTGATGGAACAATGTCTCTGTTGTAGCGCCTACAGGGTCTGTGGCCTTTACATACCAGAATCCCCAGAATTCCCTGGTCTGATAATCAAAGTTGCCACCCGCGTATGTATAGTCTGTTGCGGAAATGTTCCCGTTACCATCATCGATTGATATCGACGAGACTGTCTGGACAACGAATGGGAGAACATTGTTGTAGTATTGGGAGGATGGTTTGTATGTAATGGTAGTTGTGCCACCGACACCGTTGTTAATTGAGGTTAGGAGGTCTGGAAGACCAGTAATACTTCCACTGAATCGCGTATAGACCTTCTCGTTTCCAGTATCAAGAAGGACAACATCTGCCTTCCCATCACCGTCTACGTCTGCCATCTGTCGGGAGATCCCAGTAAAGTTTGCGCCATCACCAGATTGAATACGGTCCCCAAAAGTACCATCTCCATTGCTAAATCGCGTATAGACCTTCTCGTTTCCAGTATCAAGAAGGACAACATCTACCTTACCATCACCGTTCACGTCTGCCATCTGTCGGGCGATCCCAGTAAAGTTTGCACCATCACCAGATTGAATACGATCCCCGAAAGTACCATCTCCATTGCTAAATCGCGTAGAGACCTTCTCGTTTCCAGTATCAAGAAGGACAACATCTGCCTTCCCATCACCGTCCACGTCTGCCATCTGTCGGACGATCCCAGTAAAGTTTGCGCCATCACCAGATTGAATACGGTCCCCGAAGGTACCACTACCTTCATCGTCCTGCCACCTGACCTTAATTTCAGGCAAAGGTGTACCTCCGGTAACATTACCAGAAGCATCTATAGACGCATCACTACCGTATTGCTCAATACTGTAAAGTACACTCCTGCCTGTGCTGCCACTGTATTGTAGACCGGCAGTTTCAGGATCAGCATCGTACTCCAGCTCATATACTCTGACTATGCTCCCATTCGAAACAACCTCAATAGTCTTTAAGCGTCTTGCGGTAGTAACGGAAAAGTTGGTGGTATACATCGGATATATATCACTCCTTGAATCGTCATAATGGAACTCCACATAATTTGTTGGACTCAGGCCGAAACTGCTGCCGGTGTAATCTATCCGTTTCAGGTATATCTCTCCCTGGTCTTTCTCATAAGAGTATGTTAAGTAGTTCCCATTGGTGTCTTCTACTTTGTCTATCATCCATTTGAAGATGCGGGTAGAGTCATCTGGGTCATCTTGCCTGGAAGTGTAGTCTGAAGTGGCGCTATCAAAAGTAGTGCCGTAGTAGTGCTTAGTACCGTCCTTTGTTGTAGCCACCCAGCCACCTGTTGAGTTGTCATAAAAGTATTTTATAAATGCACCTTCTGTTTTGTGCCCGTAGTAGTCTGCTCCCCAATCTCCTCTAGCTACCAGCTCTCTGTTACCGTCGGCCACAAAATCAGTGTCAGTGTAATCCAGTCCCCACTTTGTATTTCTCTGGATAAAGCTTGTCTTCATGTCCCAACCTACACCTATCCAGCCGTTTTTTTTGTTGGAATTGTAGGAGAGTGCCAGGTTTGGGGCCATGCCCTTTCTGCCGGGCGGCACTTCTATCGGGATAGTTATGTTTGCAGCGCCTGTGTTGGGATCTGTTCCGACGCTTGAGGACGTCCCTCCTAAGGAAGAGACTGAGGAGGTTTCAGAAGCAGGGCTAATACCTATGGAGACAAACAATAATATAAAACTTAAGATTAAACATTTTGTAAATGGTCTGCTGGATATCATATTATGTCTCCATTTCATTCGTGTTATTATATTTGGATAATTAGTAAACAGATACATTGAATTAGTACCGCTACGCTATTCAAAAATCTTAAGGGTTGAATATTTTCTCTGTGTTTACATGGACACATCTTGTGCCAAATATAAGAAAGTAGGTAGTTACTGACTAAAAGCTTTTTCGTACCTGAAAATGATAGATGACAGATCATCTGCGGGATTGTATACTGTATTTCATTATAAAACTTCAAATTAGTGGTGCAGGAGGGAATAACTTTTGAGTATTCTAAAATTAAGCTTGGCTTTTTTCGTTATGCAGTTGTTTTGCTTGCATCAAATAAATGCTGAAAATTTGAATGCCGTACGGGTTGTAGTTAATGGTGAAATAATTACAGAATTTGATATCAAAAAACGATCTTATGAAGCATTCAAGATTGCTTCGCAAAAATATTCTGAATCAGAACTGGAGTCAATAAAACAAGAAATAAGTCAGAATGCGGTTGATGAATTAATTGACAGGAAAATACTTGTACAGGAGGCACAGAAGCTTTTAATTGAAAAACCGGAGCTGTCAGAACAGATTGAAAAAAGTGTTGATTCATTTGTTAAAGGCGCTGTTGACCAAGTAGGATCTCTCGATAAATTTTATGCACTTGCCAACAAACAGGGAATTAACCCTCTTAAAAAAAGAGCAGAACTAAAGGATGATTTATTAATAGAGGAGATTATGCGTGAAAACGTTTACAGCAAGATAATAGTCACACCAAGAGAGATTAAACACTATTATCGGGATCACATTGATGAGTTTTCAAGAAAGGGGAGTATGAGTTTCAGGCATATACTGGTAAAATCCCCCCGTGATAGTTCAGATGAAGATTCAAAGGCGGCGGCAGAAGAATTATTAAACAGATTGAAAAATAACGAGGATTTCGGGGCGTTGGCAAAAGAACACTCACGCGGTCCGCATGCTGACAGAGGCGGTTTATGGGGGTTTGACGAAGCAACTGGTTTTAGAAAAGATCTGGTTGATGCAATTTCTCATTTGAAGGAAGGTGCAATAAGCCCAGTAATAAAATCTTCGTTAGGCTACCATATTTTTAAGATTGAAGAGGTTATTCCGGCCCAAACATTGTCTTTTATGAAGGTGCAGGAAGAAATCCGTAGCACGCTTTTTAGAGAAGAATTCGTTAAGAAGAAAAAGGAGTATTTAAAGAAATTGAGGGAAAATGTTGTAATAAAAAGATATTAACGGGTTATAACAATTTTCGCAAATCGGCGTTTTCCTACTTTTAATACCATGCCATCCTGTATGCTTATTTCTTGTGCCGGATCTGTATACTTTTTGTCATCAATACTTACTCCTCCTTGGGAAATCAATCTTCTCGCCTCCCCATTAGTGGACGCAAAACCATGATTTACTAATAATTTTACTATCCATATTTTGTATGAATTATCTTCTGTGACAATATTCGGTTGCAATAGTTTCATATTTATTTCCAGGCTTGGAATGTCTACCGGTTGTTTATGTTCTTTAAAAATCCTGTCAAATTCTACTGCTGCTTCCTCTGCGGCCTCATCATTGTAGTATCGGCTTACAATGGCTTTCCCCAGAACACTTTTTGCCTGGCGAGGGTGCTCTTTTAACGTACTGTCGATTTTCTCAAAAGTCAGATCCGTTGCCAGTTCAAAATATCTATGCATAAGATCATCGCTTATCCTCATTGTTTTGCCAAAGATCTCTTTTGGCTCCTCATATATACCGATATAATTCCCCAGGCTTTTACTCATTTTTTTATTACCATCAATTCCTTCCAGTAAAGGGGTGGTGAGTGCCGTCTGAGGTTTCATGTTTGCATCCCTTTGAAGGTCACGGCCGACAAGCAGGCTGAATATCTGGTCTGTCCCACCAAGTTCTATATCACTTTTTACCATTATTGAATCGTATCCCTGCATTAATGGATAAATAAATTCGTGAAGACTAATGGGGATTCCTGAAGAATATCTCTTTGAAAAATCATCTCTCTCCATCATTCTGGCCACCGTCATCTTAGAGGCAAGTTTAATTACATCAGTAAATTTCATCTCTTTAAACCATTCGCTATTGTACCGAATTTCAGTTTTTTCAATATCCAGTATTTTCCCTATCTGATCAAGGTACGTTTTCGCGTTATTGTCTATGTCTTCTTGCGTGAGTTGAGGTCTGGTTTTATTTACTCCAGACGGATCACCAACCATTGCCGTATAATCTCCAATGATCAGGACTGCCGTGTGACCAAGTTCCTGGAAATTACGCAGCTTATGAATTGGGATTGCATTCCCAATATGTATATCTGGCGCAGTGGGGTCAAGCCCTAATTTGACTCGCAATGGAGTTTGTGTCGTTATAGAGTTCTTAAGCTTCTCAACGAGCTCTTCTTCTCGGACAATTTCTAAGACCCCACGTTTAATAATATTAAGTTGTTGATCAATGCTCTTAAACATGACTTTTCAAATATGTTTATAAAAAAGTAAAAATATTAATGTAGTAGTATTATGACAAACATGGACGGTTAGTGGTGCTATTAATGATCCGGTTATTTCAAATAAATATGCCAACAAGAGTCCTAAAATAAATATTTGTAAAAACACATGGACGTTCCAGTGTATCAACGCAAAGACAAATCCACTAATAAGGATAGTTTGCATCTTGTTGCAAGTGATTCTCACGGCAGATTGCAGGAACCCTCTAAAAAGAAGTTCTTCTACAATCGGTGCAGCTAACATTCCAAAAAAGATCATGAAAGCAAGGACTCCCAAAGAATCCTCACTCAGAATATTATTAATAATGTCTTGTTGCTCTGGTTCTATGCCAAACGATCTTAAGGCAAAATCAACTATAAAACCAGCTGCAATCATAACAGGAAGAACCATTAGATAGTGCTTTAGGCCGGTTTTAATATCACTTTTCCAGTTGCAGGTCGTTAAGCCCAATGATGCTACTGGCAAGCCATATCCTGTTATGACAATATTAAAAATATAAAGGCAGGTTAGAATATTTACAACTAGTGACAGACTAAGGAGAATTGTATTCTGTCCAAATGTTTCTACCAGGTCTAGTTCAAAAATATACTTTACTATTTTAAAAAAAACAGGTATCCCTGCCAGCATCATAAGTAAATAGAACAGGAAAACCTTAAATACATCCGTTAGACTCCAGTGTTTATTATCAGTCCTTTTTTTTAGATCACCCACTTTGTATTATTGTAAATATACTTTATTAATGGCAAGAAAAATGTCGTAGCGCGGTATGGCCGTAACCAGGTTTTAAGTTTAGCTCATCAATTATTTCTTGCTTTTAGCTACTGTCTTCTTCTCTTTCTCTGTTTTTGTTACTACCTTTTTTTTTGCCTCTACGTTTTTCTTTTTCTTTCCAGCTTCCTTTGCCTTTTTCTTAAGATCTTTTATGTACTCATCATATTCATCTTCATCCATAAGGGAGTCAAGATTGTCAGTTTCTGGTAGCCTAACTTTAATGAACCAGCCATCTCCATATGGGTCTTTCTGTAAGACTTTTAAACTGGCAGGCAAGTCTGAGTTTACTTTAACAATTCCACCATCTATTGGTGATACTAAATCATTAAGGATATTTATTGATTCTATCTCGCCATAAGAGATACCATCAATAACCTCTTCTCCAACTTTTGGCAGACAAAGGTCTATAAGATCGCCAAGTTCGTCTATAAGATAATCAGTTATCCCAATTGTTACTACTTTTCTTTTTAACTCAACCCAGTTATGTTCCGGAGAATATTTGAATTTTGTTTTTTTCATTTTAGTTTAATATAAAATTGTTTAATCTCGTATAAATTGGCCCCGTTGGGGTTAATTCGCTTTGTATTAAAGACAGAGACGTTACCATTTCATGGCCAAAGCAGCACTTCGCTCCAGAATATAAGGCATTTATTAGTTTAACAAAAAAGTATTTATTGCATACTCTAGTCTTTTTAGGGTTCTATCTTTACCCAAAAGTTCTAAAGTTTCAAAAATTCCCGCGCTTGCGCTTTTTCCTATGAGGGCAACTCTTATCGGCTGGGCCAACTTGCCAAAACCAATACCGTGTGCAGTTGTTACTGACCGTAAACAATTTTCTAACTCAGAAATTGACGAGTAATTTTTGACTTCCTTTAGTTCGTTATAAGCATCTTTTATCAAAGACGGATTACCTTTTTTCAGATGTTTTTGTACTGCTGCGTCTTCATACTCTATTTCATCAGAAAAAAATGGGGTTGTTAGTGATATAAACTCTGGCAATGTTCTAAATCTTTCTTTGTATAACTCTACCAATTTATGTAACCATTCATCTGAAACTACATTACTATCCAGGTTTGCATCTTTTATATATGGCTGTAATTCACTGACAAGATTTTCAACCGATAGATTTTGAATATATTTGCTGTTCATCCAGTCGAGCTTAGTAAAGTCAAATCGCGAACTGGTTTTATTTACTCGTTTCAAAGTAAACTTCTCAATCATTTCCTGCCTGGTTAGTAGCTCCTGGTCGTGTCCTGGTGACCAGCCAAGAAGCGCTATAAAATTTACTATAGCGTCTGGCAAGTAACCTTTTGTGCGATAATCTGTTACAGATGTTGCTCCGTGACGCTTGCTCATACGGGAACCATCCTCTCCAAGAATCATTGGGATATGCGCAAACTTTGGCAGGTCAAAACCCAACGCTTTGTAAAGAGCAACTTGCCTTGGTGTATTCGATAGATGATCATCGCCCCGGATAATGTGAGTTATTCCCATTACGCCGTCATCGACAACACATGCAAAATTATAGGCGGGAAAACCGTCTGCTTTCTGTATAACGAAGTCCTCAATAAGAGAGGTGTCGGAATTTATATGTCCGTGAACTATATCATCAAAATCAGTGCGTTCTCCAGTAATTTTGAAACGTACGGCCCTCCCTTTCTCAGGATCATCTACATAAAAAGCTTTGCCACTTTTCAATAATTTTTCTACGTATTCATTGTATATTTCAAGTCTATCACTCTGATGATACGGGCCTTCGTCCCAATCTAAACCCAGCCATGTCATACTATCCAGGATTGCTTGAGTTGCCTCTTCGGTAGAACGCTGCCTGTCAGTATCTTCAATTCTCAAAACCATTTTCCCGTTATTGTGCCTGGCGAAAAGCCAGTTATAGAGAGCGGTTCTCGCTCCTCCAATATGCAGAAATCCTGTGGGGCTGGGAGGAAATCTCACCTTTACATTTGAATCCATATTATATAGTACCTCTAAAACAAAAGTCCCAATGTTTCTTTAAAACCGAACATTATATTCATATTTTGAACGGCCTGTCCAGCCGCTCCTTTTATCAAGTTATCTATGCTCGATAAGATTATAACACGTTCGTCAACTACCTTGATTGCTATCTCACAAAAATTTGTATTAGCTACGTCTTTCGTTTTCGGGAGTTTGTTATCTTTTTTGACCCTGACAAAAGGTTCTTTTGAATAGAAATCATTATATAGAGTTATGATCTCTTTGCTAGATCTTTTCTTTTTGGTTTTTACATATGTGGTACACAGAATACCCCTGTTCATTGGGATCAAATGTGGGGTGAAATAAACTTTTGTCTCTGATTTACCAATTAGAGACAGTATATTTTCAATTTCAGGCATATGCCGGTGTTCTCCCACATTATAAGCTTCAATATTCTCATTACATTCACAATAATGGGTTCCTTCATTAGGTTCACGTCCCTTTCCGGAAATTCCGGATTTGGCATCAACGATTATGTCATCGGTGTAAACGTAACCATTTAATATTAAGGGAGCTAAGCCAATAATCGTAGAAGTTGGATAACATCCGGGGTTAGCAACTAACTTTGCCGTACTAATCTTTTCCCTGAAAATCTCCGGGAGGCCGTAGATAGCGTTTTTCAGATTCGAGGGATCAGTGTGTTTCGTCTTGTACCATTTTTCGTAAATAGATTTTTCTTGAAATCTGTAATCAGCACTCAGGTCTACTACTCTTATTCCTGCATTCAGGAGCGCGGGAACATACTGCATAGCGATTACCGGAGGCAGTGTAACAAAAACTATATCTATGCCCTTTGGTAAATCATCCTGAACCATCCGTGAACAAGGCATATCAAGCGTATTTGTTAAAACTGGGAAGATATCAGATATTTTGAAATCGCCTTCTCTTCTGGTACCAAGATACGATATATTCACATCAGGATGACGCAATAAAATCTTTATTAGCTCTAGGCTTGTGTATGCAGTTGCCCCAACAATTCCAACTTTAATCAATAACTTTCTCCGATTTCCAAGGATTACGCCTCATAACTTGTTAAGATACCGTTACTTTCGGATAATAACAACCCTTTGCAAAAACGTCAAATCCAAAATTAAATGCTAACCATTTACAACATTGTACAATCTTTCAATACTTATAATTGTACAATTCCCAGCAAAAACCCAACCGGGCACTGCTGAATTGATATCAACAATTTTTAGTACATAAAATTCTTACGCCGGTTATACCGTTTCTTGTTCTTTGCTAATCCCAATATCTTTCTCCAATCCATTAACTCCTTCGTGATACCAACATCTCGATCGAGAGCGGTACGATGTATCTTCTGGTTTCCCATTCATTATGGATTTCCTTCTTGACAAGTTGTTTTTTTTGTGATATAGACTCGTCTGTTACGTATAGTTTCTTCGTCAGTCGCATCCACTGCTACTTAAATTTGTCACCCACTATAGTCTTTATCGTCCATTATGTCTTGATTTAAAGCAATAATTGCTTTAAAGATTTATCTGTTACATGGGCATAGGAGGAATTCTCTTCAGGGTAATGTTTAATCAAAGTGGATACTATTTCTCTTCAGTTGCTTAAAAGATTTTTGCTATAATACGGATCATAGGTTTAGTAAGGTGGATTTTTGTGACTGTTGCACAGGGTCAAATCTACGTTAAAGTCTCTAGGTTGAGGCTGCCTGGCCGTGGTCGAAATAATAAGATACATTTTAAAGGAGGAAATTACGTGTACGAAGAATATTGGGGGCTTGATACCCTTCCATTTGAAAATGTTCCTGATCCTCGCTTTTTATACCGTTCATCACAGCATGAAGAAGCGCTTATGAGGATTTTGTACGCAACTAAGTCGCAAAAAGGGGCTGCGATGTTAACGGGTGAAATTGGTTGCGGCAAGACAACTCTTAGTCGGGCCTTTATCCAGGAAATTTCTAAAGATGAATTCGAGGTAGGGCTTATTGCTAACCCGAGCCTCTCTCCTAGTGATTTTCTCAGAGAAATGCTTTTCCAATTGGGTATTGATAATTCGTCCGGAGAGAAACCTGAAATGCTTCATGCGCTTAATGATAAGATGCTGAAGGATCGGGAAAGAGGTAAAAAAACCATACTGATTATTGACGATGCCCAGGCGATACAGGACAACATGATCTTGGAGGAATTGAGGCTGCTCTTAAACTTCCAGCTAAATGAACAATTCCTTTTGACCCTAATACTTATCGGGCAGCCTGAGCTTCGAGATAATGTTGCTAAATTAAAACAGCTTGATTCGAGGATTTCTATAAGATACCATTTAAGGCATCTTGACCTTAACGATACGACAAGGTACATAATGTTTCGTCTGAAGGTTGCAGGCTTAAAAAGGAATATACTTACAAAAGAAGCTATTGATAAGATTTTTTCCTACACTAATGGTGTGCCACGAGAAATTAATAACATTTGTGACCTGGCCCTTCTGGATGGGTTCAGCACTAAAGCGGAACTAGTAAATACTAAAATAATTAATAAATTGATAGAAGACGTGAGAAGGTAGGTGATTGCATAAAAGCTATGGGTAGACTATCAGATATAATAAAGCGCGGTATAGTTCCTGAAAAAGGGAAGGGGGATGAAATGAGAATGAGGGATTTGATAAAACTCAAAAAAAACAGATCGAATTCCGAGGTGCTGGATGGGTCGGATTTGCCCAATGAACCCAAGGAGCAGGAGCTCTTTGTGCAGCCCGATTTAAAGACACTGGAAAATATTTCTTTGCCTAAAGAGGAGGAGTTAGATGCCATTCTTTCTCATGATGAGTTGGAAGGGCAAAAACTCATTGAAGAAATGTATACTAGTGCTTATGACTTTATGGAAGGCGTTTTGGACAATTTAAAAAGGAAGCAGAGGTTTACTATAGAAAAAGGGTTGGAAATTGTTAGTAGCATAGTAGGCACAGAAAATGCGGCACGGTCTCTTTCTGCTAAGGCAGTACTGGGCAGGGGTATACCCGACAACCTCGCTGCACACTCTGTCAATGTTTGCATTTATGCCCTGGTGTTAGGAGGTGGGGTAGATTACTCACGTGAACAATTGATCGATTTAGGGATAACTGCTCTCTTACATGATGTTGGCATGGTGTTCCTCCCAATTGAAATTGTCGAAAAAAATGGTAAGCTGAAAGCATCAGAACTGGAAAAAATTAAAAAACATCCGTATTATACATACAAAATACTCCAATCCCTCGGAGAAAAATATTCGCAAATTGCCGAGATAGCGTACCAAGAGCAGGAGAGAGATGGCGGCCAAGGTTACCCTAAAGGGCTTAAGGGAGATGAGATACACGACTACGCTAAAATTATAGGCATAGTTGATGTGTACGAAGCTTTAACTCATGATAGGCCTCAGAGAAAGGGATTTATACCTCATGAAGCGGTTAAGCTAATATTGGATAAACAAAAAGACTTTTTCTCTAATGAGGTTAAGAGATTATTGCTTATGAAACTATCATGCTTTCCATTGGGTAGTTTCGTTAAATTAAACTCAAAGGCAATATGCCGGGTAATAACCATTGATGATGATTCACCTTTGCGTCCAACGGTAGAGATTCTGTTTGACTCAGGAGGCCGTAAGCTATTAAACAAAAAGATTATAAGGCTGGCGGATACACCGTTATTATATATCGTTGGTACTGTCGATGATTCGGAGTTGTCACGTTAAAAGGCTGCTGGCTGCTAAGTGTCAGCAGCTAAGGATGTTCGCGCTATTTTTTCTAAGAATTTCAGCGAAGTATATTATTAGAAAAAATATTTTTTTATTGACATTTGCAAAAGATTGGTTTACGCTTCCGTTCGTACCCACTGAGCCGAGAAGGCGTTGTTCACTGACGTTTCTCGACCGGAGTCTACTTTTTTATTTGAAAAGTTATGTTTCTCCGAACTTGCTGCCATCCACATATAGACTATCACAAGTCGATCAATTGCGGAATGACCTTTCGCCATCCGGAGAGGTAGTACCTTGTGCTACCAACAACAAGCAATTACCCAGCTATTTACATAAATTATTACGCGACAGGTCTATCACGCTTGTTATTAATATCATGGAACAGTCGATGGGTATGTGTTAGTAACTCCTATCGGATTGTTTTGTGTTGCCTGTTCGCATTCTGAATTACTATAAGCTCTTTATACATGAGTGAAAGAAGTGTTCTTTAAACCAAGAAAGATGTTGAATTATTTTATAGTGTTTTCTATTTTGCCTGTCGGCAGTTTGTTACTTTTTAAAAAAAATTACAATAAAAACTGGTACCTTAACTATGACAAAACTCACAAAGTTGTTAATACTCTTTATCATGCTATCAACTGGAGTAATTTCGTGTACGGTTAATAGCCTTGTGACCGACAAGGATATAATAAATCGACAATATAATGACTTTATTGCAGAGAATGGTCTTCCTTCTCGGGAAGAGATGCTGCCGCCAGGGGAGGTGGAAGTAGCGGATCTAGTTGGGTCTGTAAAAACTGATGCAAAGCAGTCTGCGACAACAAAAACTAGAGACAGGCATGCAATTAACGGCGCAAATGACAAAAAATCTGTTTACAAGCTGCCCGACGTGCAGAAAAATACAAGCCCAACAGGAGAAGTGGATAGTTTTAGGATGCACGTAAATCTTGGTAATGCGTACAGGAAGGAAGGAAAAGACGAAAGGGCGGTGCTGGAGTATGAAAAGGCCCTGGCTCTTAAACCGGAGCACTCGATTGCTAAGAAATCGCTAAGTGAACTATATTACAGTCTGGGTTCTACACGTCTGGATAATAAAGAATATGTTAGTGCCATCGACGCGTTTAATAGAGTGTTAAAGATAAATCCTGCTTTTCCGCAAATCAGGGATGCTCTTGAAAGGGCGCATTATGACCTTGGCGTACACTATGCTATAAACGGAGAACCCAATAAAGCGGTTCAAGAGTTTAATAAAAATATGGGGAGTGGTTCTGGTCACGCCGTGTTGGATAAAAACAATCGAATTACTATCGGTACAGGAAAAGGCGAAAATGGAGTCCCAGGCAAGGTCGTCCATCGTGGAGATACTAATTATGTTGAGAGTGTAAGTGTCAGTCCTAATAACGATATAAGAAAGAATAGAACAGTGCTGCCTGGCCGGACAAATAATGAGGTTGTCGCCATTAGGGAGAACACACCAGTCAGGAAATCGGATAATAGAGGTGTTGTAAGCGAAAGGGGACTGGCAGATAGTGTTAACACAGGAAAATCTGGTAAAAGTCAGGTTAAAGGTCAACCATTCTTCACTGTTCGGCAGGGGAGTAATAAGAATAAATTAATAAGTCCGGATAAGATGCCGTCTAGTGTTGGTCAGTTACAAATGGCAGGCGGTGCTAAACCTGGTAATGTGCAGATAATAGATCCGCAAGAGCGTTGGTCAAATCAGAAGAAAAGGATGGCAAGTGCACTTCCTGTTGTCGCTAGTCAAGACGAAAAGCCCCTGAATAAAGTTGGCCTCGCCCATTTTGATCTTGGAATTGCTTTCGTGGATAGTGGTATGGTTGACGATGCAATCAGAGAGCTGCAGAGTGCAGTAGAAATAAACCCGAATCATCTGGAATCGCATGTAAGCCTGGGTATTGCTTATAGGTCAAAGGGTATGACGAATAAGGCTTTATCTGAATTCAAGAAGGCAGCGGATATTAATCCAGGTGAAGCTGTTGCGAATATTGCATGTAATTCGTTATCTGTTGCAGAAACAAGTCCAAAAGGAGAAATGGAGATAGTAAATGGACACGTAAAACTTGGTAATGAGTACAGGAAGGAAGGAAAAGGCAAAAGAGCAGTGCTGGAATATGAAAAGGTTCTAGCTCTTAAGCCGAAGCACTCGATTGCCAAGAAATCGCTAAGTGAACTATATTACAGTCTGGGCTCTACAAGTTTGAGGAATAGAGAATATACCAGTGCCATAAACGCGTTTAACAGGGTATTAGAGATAAACCCTGGTTTTCCGCGAATCAGGGATTCGCTTGAAAAGGCACATTACGATTTTGGTGTGCACTTTGCTAAAAACGGAGAGCTTAATAAAGCAATTGTAGAGTTTAATAAGACCATGAAAGTTGGATCTAGCTACGCTATGCTAGATAAAAAACAACAAACGGTTCCTGGTACCGAAAAAGGCGAAAAGGTAGTCCATCGTGGAGATACTAATTATGTTGAGAGTGTAAGCGTCAGCGCTAATAACAATATAAGAAAGAGTAGCACAGTGCTGCCTGGCCGGACAAATAATGATGTTGTCGCCATTAGAGCGAATACACCAGTCAGGAAATCGTATAATAGAGGTGTTGTAACCGAAATGGGACTGGCAGGAAAGGGTAGTGAGAAAGAGGCAAGAAATAGCATTGCAAAGTCGGTACAATCACACAGAATATCATCTAATACCTGGCAATCACAAGGAGCAGATAGCTTACAACGTGAGGAATCTCTGCGAAAGAGCGAACTGTCCAAAGTGGGCAGGAATCAAAAACAGGTTCCTGGAAGTATCGCATACAAACAAACAGCAGTTAAACAAAAAGTTGCATTACGTCGATTAAGTGATCAATCACACATGAACACTGATACTCAGCTAAGTACTTACAGAGAAAAAACCGTAGATAAAAACAAAACCGGTTCAGACTATCAGGTTTATTCATACAAGATAATAACCAATAATAACAAGGCCGAAATAGGGGTCAATGAAGCTATAAAGAAATATGAAGATGCGACAATAAAAAGCCCTTATGACAATAATGCCTTTAATAACCTTGCCAATGCTTATTACAGTAAAGCTATGTGTGTTGACGAGGCGATAGCAAGAAAAGAAGGGGCATCTGAAGGGAGCCAGAATTTTTCCGTTAAGCGATATTATCTTGATGATGATACAGATAGTGAAAAAATTAGTAATGCCAGATCATTCGGACAAACTAAGCGTTCCGAGAAGTATTATAATAATTTCGGTTATAAATTGGGCAATGTGTATGCGAAAGTCTCTCCCGAAGATATAATTAAGTATAAAAACGCTCTCCGGGATAATCCAAAATCTTCGGATGCATTATATGGACTTGCATTCTCTTTTTCTGTAAAAGGTTCATCTACAGGTGTTGCACTAAAAAGTGAAAATAATCATAAAGAAATGTCATTTGGTTATTGAGTGATAGTCTTTAGTGGCTTCATTCGCAGTTACAAACGGCTATAAAATAGTTAATTTCCTTTGCAAAGACAAACCGAGGTTCACTTCTGAATTACCGTTTTTATATTAAGAATGGTTTTTTGGTTTGGACATTTGCTACACACAGAAATTATGGCTTTAAATTACCTGACGTTCAATTATCTATCCTGGTTCACTTTGGAAACTGTATTTAGAATAAACGGAGGACATTAACCAAATGGCAGCTCAATACGACTTAAACCTCAGAGATTATACAAGGATAATTAAGAAGAGAAAAATTATTATAATTTTCTCTGCCATTGTGCTCGGTATCTTTAGTCTAATTTTCTCACTTGTAAAGCAACCTACTCCTCTATATAAGGCAACTGCAAGTGTGAGGATAGAGAGGCAAACTACAGTTACCGGTCTCTATGTAGAAACCATATCGTGGTCAGAGGCTGATACCTTAGAGACACAAGCCGCCATAGCAATCAGCCTTCCTGTGATCGAATTAGTTGCTAAAAAATTAGGCATTATTGATGCAGGGTTAACTTCCACGGAAATCCGCGATACTCCAACATTATTGAAGACCGTCCTGGATCTGAAAGCAAAGTTAAATACATTAGTAGAGGGAGAAACGAACTTAGTAAATATATCTGCAACCACAGAAGATCCCAGATTTTCAATGAAAATGGCCAATACGGTTGCTGAAGCATTTCAGGAACTAAACACCAACGAAAGAAACAGGCGTACCATAGATGCAAGAAAATTCATAGAAGCCAGGTTAGCGGTAATTGTTAAAACTTTAAAGGCTTCTCAAAGTGAGCTTAAGGCCCTGCGAGAGGAGAAAAATTTTGTTTCAATGGATTCCCATACACTCGATGTGTCCAGAAGGCTGGAAGCTGCAGAAGCTAGATACGAAACATCAACAAGCAAGCAAGAAGAGATCCAAAAATTAATTGAGCACCTGGAGTTGCAGCAATCTTTGCCTAAGGAGGAGAAGGTAGGTTTCTATTCGAAAGAAATAAGCCCCGTGTTTACATCCCTCAATGCCAATATTGACAGGCTGACGTTAGAGAGGGATGTTATGCTGATAGACTTTACTCATACTCATCCCGAAGTTGAGAGATTGGATTTGGAGATAGAGAGTACAATACAGAGTATGATGGATCATTTACAGAACGAAAAGAGAAAAAATCTGGAAGTTGCACAGACTTCACGTGAAGATATACAAAAATACACGGCCACATACTATACACTTCCGGAAATCAGTTTTGACTTGGACAGAATTAAGGGTGATATTGAAAGTTATAGAGAATTACTCCAACAGTTACAATCGAAGTACCAGGAGGTATTGATTAAAGAAGCTGAAAAAATACAGGAAATATCTCTGGTAAAACCAGCCATTTTACCACCCTATCCTGTGAATCCTCCTACTACGGTGCTTTCCACATTAATTGGTCTACTTATTGGAGGTATTTTGGGGCTGGTTCTGGCCTTTATACGTGAGACTATGGATACCTCTATCGGTACAATTGAAGATGTAGAGGAATTTCTTGGTGTTCCGGTTGTTGGGATAATTCCACACATGAGCACTGAGGAGATCAAAGATACACTGCTGCGGGAGGAGAACTCAGGGCTTTCTGAGGAGGTACTTGACCTAAATGCCCGGCTTGTTTCTCACTTCGCCACAAAATCGACAATCGCAGAAAGCTATAGGGCCCTACGCACAGGAATAGATTTTGTAGCAAAGGAACGAGGGATGAAGACCGTGGTGGTCTCGAGTTCATCTATGAGGGAGGGGAAAACTACTGTAACAAGTAATTTGGCAATGGTGGCGGCACAGATAGGTAAAAAAGTACTCTTGATTGATGCTGATTTAAGAAAGCCAAAGATAAGCACCATGTTTGGAATAGAAAAAGAGCCGGGTTTGTCTGATGTAATACTGGGAAATTATAATTGGAATGAAGTTATAAAGACTGATACTGATATCATGATGGGGAAACTGGGGATGGGAAATATTATGACAACCGCTCCGGGAATACATAACCTACATATAATAACCTCTGGCTTAGTACCTCCAAATTCAGCTGAATTGCTTAATTCATCCAGAATGAGTGAGATACTTAATCAGGCCAAAGACTCATATGACCTAATTTTGGTCGACTCTTCACCAGTCCTCCAAACAACCGATGCGGTAATAATATCAGCAAAAGTGGATGGTGTAGTCTTGGTATATCAAGTGGGTGAGATTGCAAGAGGGGCCCTTAAGAGGGCAAAGGCTCAACTGGAAAATGCAAAGGCAACAGTATTGGGTGTAGTATTAAATGGATTGAAGCCTGACACCGGCAAAGATTACAAGGATTACGGATATTATGGTCAATATACATACGGTGTCGGTGATGAAAATATAGAGCCGTGGTATCGCAGAAGGTTTAAAATGCCAGAAATAATCAGTACGGTAATAGGGATGATAAAGGGCGCTGGAAAAGCAGATGAACCGCCTGAGTTAAAGCCCGTACAGGAATCTAGTCCGGAAAGAAAAAAGAAGAGTACTGTCGGGAGGAAGCTGGGATGGCTGAAAACAACAATCATCGTCATTGTGCTTACTCTAATTTTCTATGGTATACTGTGGCAATTTGGCATCCTAACGTTCTAATTCTTCTTTTGGAGAGAAAAAAATGAAAATTATGTCTACAAGACTCAATATAATAATTGCTTTAATAACATTGGTCGTTCTTGCCGGTTGCAGGGACATGCTTGACACTGAAAGGCCGCCACTATTATGGAAGGGGCACGGAGTCAAGCTACAGGAGTCACCTTCTATGTGGTCAAGGGATTATGGCCCTGAGAGGTCTGGGCATTTTCGGTCCTTAACAATGGGAGATTTTAATAACGACGGAAAAACAGATATTATAGGGGGTAGTTATGAACCGGGGGCAATTTTCCTGTGGTATGGTGACGATTTCGGAAACTGGGAAAGGATCCAACGTTTCAAAATAAAGGGAGATATTCGTGCATTAGATGTTGGTGATATAAATGAGGATGGCTGGCTGGATGTCATTTCATGCAGCCAGGGAGATACAAATGGTGTATTTCTGTGGATTAACGAAAATGGGCATTTTAGTAAGGGGCATCCTATTATAGAAAAGGAGCTCTATAACGGTGCTAAGATTGCGGATATAAATAATGATAGACATTTGGATATTGTTGCAGCTAATAAAACCAGTGTAGGCCTGGGTGGTATCAGTGTATGGCTGGGAAACGGCAAAGGTTATTTTAGTAGAGAGACAGGTCCAACGCGCAGATTTATTTATAATGATGTTGATCTGGGTGATTTTAATAATGATGGTAAACTCGATATAGCAGGTGCAGCGTGGGGAGCCGATGGAGGTGGTATCAGGGTATGGTTGGGTACCGGTGATGGCAGATGGTCTGCTGTGCCGCTAGATGTTGACAAAGGTTCGTTTTGGGGGGTTGACGTGGGAGATGTTGATGGTGATAGCAATCCCGATATTATATCTGCTGCAAATTTTGAAGGTGTAAAAATATATTTTGGTGATGGTAAAGGTGACTTCTCAAGAAGGGAGATACTCGCAGAGACTGGAAATTTCTGGAGGGCTAAAGCGGTTGACCTTAATAATGATGGATTGTTGGACATAGCCAGTACGTTAATTGATGATAATGGGGTTATTCTATGGTATCAGACCCGTAATGGTAACGGAGAACATAATTGGTTGGTTGCAAAAGATGAAAGTCTGCCGAAAAAAGGTTTTTATTATGACATTGGGTTTGCCGATTTTAATGCTGACAACAAACTCGACATCGCTACGGCAACTTACGGAGAAGGTATAAAGATATGGCTGAGAGAAATAGATGAATTAGTACAGCCTGATATAGTTTATAAGCTCCCTGTTCCTGTGTTTGATGCCTCTGTCTTTTTTGATATAGAAACAGAAGTTTTTGCCGCAGACTCTATGAGTACATTAAACAATGTATCAGAAGTGCTTAATAGCGTAGAAGGGACTGTGTTGACGATAAAAAAACATGCTATCTCGAAATCTGCAAACCACCATACCCTTTCAGAAAAGAGAATTAAAGCGGTGACTGATTTCTTTCTAGCCAAGGGTATATCTCAAGAAAGGATTGAGATTGATGTACAAGTGTCTAATGCCTCTGATGTGGGTAAGAAGGTGGAGCAACAAAACAGTGAATATAATTCAGGCTTGATTGATCTTGAACCAAGGGTAGATATTGCTGTAAATTATGGAAAATCGAAAGATAGTAAGCAAAAAGGAATAGGCAGCATAGATGTTAATAATGCTCCGTTTGCAGAAACAGGTGACTTAGTACCAGTAGCCGAATATAAGGTTTGGAAGGAGGTAAACGGTGTTCCGGAGTATAGAGTTGGCCCTGGAGATGCGTTAACAATAACGTTCTGGATAGGGCTGGAAGAGAAGGAGTATGAAGTCATCGTTTCACCTCAAAATACAGTATCATTTTCATATGTAAAAAACTTTGAAGTATCCGGTCTCACACGGACGGAGATGGAAGAAAAACTTACTGAAGCATTAAAGAAAGTGATTAAAAATCCATTTATCAAGGTAGCGATAAAAGACGGTGACAAGCATGCCTACACAGCTTCAATCTTCGGAGCAGTAAGGGCTCCGCGGAATAATACAGGCCCAGGCACATACCCGCTTTTTGGAAAAGAGAACTTCACTCAATATTTGTCAAGAGTCGGAGGTCATATGGCTAATGCGGATTTAACACGTGTACAGTTAACGAGGAATAAGAATAATTATTATTTAAATATTTATGATGCCCTCTTTAGATCAGATTTTCGTCAGGATGTCTTAATTGATGCTGGTGATGTGTTTTTTATTCCAAGCAAGAGTGAGATAAAAAACAGGGTCTTTGTGCTGGGTGAAGTGGGCAGGCCCGGGTTGTTCAGTTTTGACCAGAACGTCACATTGCTTGATGCCGTTATCAGTGCTGGTGGTCCTACCGTGTTTTCGAAGCCTAGAAATGTGCTTGTGATAAGAGGTGATATTGAAAGACCAGAGGTTACTAAGCTTAATTTAATGGATATTGTTCGACGGGGTGATTTTCGACAGAACGTAAAATTAAATAATGGTGATGTCGTTTATGTGGCAAGAAATCTTCTCGGGGATCTACAAAACTTTGTAAGAGCTTTTGGTCCTTTCCTTGCGGTAGCCTCATTGCCTTCAAATATTTATAATGATACGGCTATTCCAAGGGTAAAGGATTTCCCATTCCAACGCGAACCGGCACCAGCAGTACAAACGATAATAACACAGCCTCGTTTGCCACAAACGGCCCCACCATGGGGATCCGGGACGGCCGACTAAGCTAGAAACTAATTTTGAATGGAATTAATTTCACTTAGTAATGGTTCATTACCGTTTGGGATATAGATTTTGAGTTTAAAATTTATTAAACGTTCAGACTTGGCATTAAGTTTACGCTTGTTTTTATGTAAAATAGGTTCAGAGTTAATGATTTTAGGTAACACTTAATCTTGTGTCGCCTGCTCCACCACACTCCAGTATGATATGAGGGCTTAGTCATCCGGGTGGAAACATCGTTTTGAATCTAGAAAAGTGAAAAATTTTCTGCATTCTTCTTCTTTCTGGTGTTTTGTAAAATTCATAGATGACTATATATTAATATTGCAATCTAGGTTTTCTACATATAGTATGCGCCTACGACTTCTAGAAAAAAATAGAGTGACGGTATATATAGTGCCTTTGCTTGTATTAGTATTTAATTGAAAAGTTCAGCGTTTTATTGCAGCGAAACATTAGTTGTCTATTTTAATAGGATATAAACAATGGCTGAAGACAGACCTGTAGACATAACCTTGCTTTTAATGATAGTTGTTGTTCTTGTTATTGGCTGCATGATTGGTTTTGCTTCTACCACGGTTAATAATGTTTATATTCTCCTGGTAGCATTGGGAATAGCGATGTTTGTAGTAAGTTTTGTCTGGCCTCCAATTGCCCTGTATCTGTTGGTATTTTCTATGTTGCTTTCACCTGAATTTGGGGAAAGATCAACACAGGGTTCTGGCTTTACAATTAGAGTGGACGACATACTCCTCACAATATTGGCATTTAGCTGGCTTATTAGATCCGCAATTAAAAAGGAGTTGGGTATTTTCCCAAAGACACCTTTGAACAGAGGTATTGCTGCCTATATTTTGCTCTGCCTTTTTTCAACCATAATGGGTGGACTTTATGGTAAAATCAATGTGGTTGGCCTATTCTTTGTTTTGAAATATTTTGAATATTTTATTATTTATTATATGGCAGTCAACTTTCTCACTACAAGGAACCAGGTTATAACCTTTGTGACGCTTTTATTATTAACATGCGCGATAACTTGCATTGTTGGTATCTTCCAAATACCTGCTGGAGGAAGGGTAACTGCCCCGTTTGAAGGAAGAGAAGGCGAACCGGGCACTTTTGGTGGATATCTTGCGTTGATGATATCTGTCTCTATCGGGTTGCTATTGACAATTAAACCTGTAAGAATAAAGGCTCTCTTACTTATCTTGACAGGAATGATCGTATTCGTAGTTATGGCAACAGGATCCAGGTCTACATGGTTGGCTCTGCCGTCTATGTACCTCTGCTTTCTTGCATTAAGTAAAAAGAGGGTTATATTAATGGGCACTTTGGTTATCTTGATTGTCTTGAGCCCATTCGTTGTCCCGCAGCATGTCAAAGATAGATATAAGACGACATTCGTGCCGGAAAGGGGTTCAGAAGCAAAGCTAGGCGGTAAAACTTTAGCGCTGGATTCATCCACGTCACAGAGAGTGGAAAGCTGGCAGGGGATTTTGCAAGATCTTAAATTCCATCCCATTCTTGGTTTTGGTATAACAGGATATTGGTTTATAGATGCCCAGTATTTCAGGACATTGATTGAACTTGGCATATTGGGTCTTATTATATTTTTGGTTCTTATGTACCAGATAGGCAGGTTTTTACTGCGAACATACTATCTTTCAAACGATACTTTTGTGCAAGGACTGTCCTTGGGCACGTTTGCAGGGTTTATATCTCTTCTGGTTCATGCAATTGGCTCAAATACTTTTATTATTGTTAGGATTATGGAGCCTTTCTGGTTTTTAATGGGGCTTGTTGTTGTATTGTATAATTTAGAAATGGCTGAACAGAAAAAACTGCAGAGTGGATCTTTAAATATACAGGAGGCGGCAACACGTAGGTTACTTGAACCAGAAAAAGTGTAAATAGATGAAACATTTTCTCTTTTTATGTATGCTCTTTTAAGGAAAATCTTATGGCTAAGCGTAGTCATCACCACCATTACAAAAAAGGTTTATTTAGGTTTGGGAATGTACAGGCAAAATCAATTTTTTCATATATTATCGTCTTTGCAATCTTACTAATAATTTTGATCATTTTGTATCCATATATTGTGAGAATTTTTACTGGCTTTTCAGAAAACTGGGGTAATCAATCGTGATTTGACTGTTGACATGATGAACAGAATGATGATTTTTCTAAGTGAAAAGGTATAAATAAAAAAGTGTGGGATTAACATATGAAGGCAAAAGGAAGACGGGTGCATGTACACCACCGAAAGCGTTTTAGCTGGTGGCTTAGAAACAATTTTGGCTTTATAGTTATAGTTGTGGTTGTGTGTTTAATTGTTGGCTTGATTTTTGGTTATCAGGCGTATAATTTTGACAGGGTCAAAAGTATGGAAGCGATGTTGGGAAAAACCCAGAGAGAGGTACATCGAAAGACAGGACTTACAGATCAGGATGTTAGCAAGCTCCAGAAGGAGTATCCCGGTTTTAACTGGGAGAATACCTGGGACAGAAGAAGATGGCAGGGAGGACAAGAGCAAAAGAAGGAGAGGAACAGAGAACGGGTCTCAAAACAATAGAACTTTTTGGCCTATGAGTGCTTGAAGCGGACACTCTGATTTTCGTAACAGAAACTAATAATGTCAATTTATAATCAATAGTAGATGTTTAAGATTCCGATAATCTATCAGGCTTTCTCGTTCATGGTGACTCAGTGTTACACTTGCCTTGCAAACTACTGGTTAAGCTTTACAAAGATAGGGTTTGAGACCAGCTTTCCTTGGATATCCAGGCGATAGTATATTTGTGCATCTGGGTTGGTATAGTCATCTTCAAAGTTGATTTTAAATGGCGTAGTACCTGAAAATATATTTATTAATTTACCTGAGCGGATAAGCCTTACATCAATGGCGTGATTTCCTTTATCCGATGATGAAATTTTAATACTTATTTTCGGTTTGTTTTCAATTTCAATAGTATCTCCCATAGTGGCACTGAATGCAGTTTCTGGGCCTGAGACAGTAAAATCCTCTAATACGAATCGTTGAAAATTCTCACCAGATCTACATGCATACATCCTGCCACTCCTGAGGGCTGAAAGCAATTCCTCCTTAGTTTTTTCCTTTACCAGAAAGACTGTTGGGAAATTGCCAA
Source organism: Candidatus Scalindua sp. (assembly GCA_021777035.1). Lineage (GTDB taxonomy): Bacteria > Planctomycetota > Brocadiia > Brocadiales > Scalinduaceae > Scalindua. The sequence goes on from JAIQZR010000148.1 coordinate 23,760, forward strand.
GTTTCTCACCTGCGGAGCCTTCTACGTGAAAATCTGCTGTAGATATGCCCCAGGCTGGAGTTTTTCTTTCTCCACGACAGTATTCAAGCAAGGCCATGTCCCACGCCCTGCCAGGTTCAGTTATCTTGATATTAGAGCCATAAATAGTTGCAAATCCGGTGTATCCTTTAGTCTTCAACAACGCGTCAGGATGAGGGGGTGTATGGGCAGTGATAGGTCCTTTTTTCAAATTCATTCCCGCAGTGGCCTCCGGATGGTTCCAGAATGTCATTCCGCCTCTGTCCTTGACGTAATCTATTACCTCTTGATAAGGCAGATATCCCCGGTCTCCACTATACTGGTTAAAAAGGGAACCCTTGAAAGGGTGGTTATCTATTAAAAACAGGGAGGAGTTTATCAGTATAACGATGCCCACGACTTTATAATAGCCCTTGCGAAATATTAAAATGATACTCAAACAGATAAGGACGATGAAGACAATGCATACTGGTAGCAACTGCTTGAAATACTGCATAGAGAAACCGTTGTGGAGTATGGGAAGATTTTTATAGTCTTCCGGATTGCTCAGGCCCATGACGAGCAAATGCCTTTCCCAATTATTAGCAGTAAGGCTGCCTTTTAGAGGATTGCCTGTCCAATAGTAAAAAGGCGCTGTTTCTGATCCGGGAACAATGATAATTTCCGGGTGTTTTTGGTCTTCTTCTTGTAGATACTGAAAGTGTTTGTCTGCACCTCTCTTGTTAATAGAGGACAACTCTTCTCTTTTTCGAAAGATATTTCTAAAAGGAAAGACACCGTACTCCATAGCTACGCGATCATGATTATTGATGAAAATGGCATCAAAGCCTCTTTCTTTGGCAAGCCCGATAAGGAAGTTCAAATCGTGAGCCCCATCGCTGTACTTTGTACGTAAGTCAATGAGACCTGCTGCTTGTTTGTAATCCTCCCCAACACAATTATTTAGACAAAAAACGACCGAAGCTAACCCAAGAACCAAAACACATATTTTACTTTTTGATATTATCATTAACAATTCTCCAAAAAGCCTATTTAATATTTTGCGTTTTACTTTCTACCGCCCTCTTGTTGTTCAGCAAGCTCTGATATAAATCGTCCGTTCTTTTAGCCATGAAGGATGAACTGAATTCAGGAAGAACCATTGCTCTTCCTTTCTTACCCATTTTCTCTGCGAGATCTCTATTATTAATAAGCTGTAAAATGGCGTCTTCTAACGCATTAGGATCCTTTGGCGGCAAGAGTATACCATTTTCTCCATTTTTTACAATATTAATTATGCCTCCCACATTACTGGCAACTATCGGTTTGCCCAGGGCCATTCCCTCAATTAGAACCCTTCCCATTCCTTCATTTAGCGATGGCAGGACAAGCATGTCAAAAAGGCAAATTATCTCCGGAACATTTTTTCTCCATCCTGTAAAAATAATATTATTTCGTATCCCAATAGACTCTGCCTGTTCCTCAAGCTCGGATTGTAAGTGGCCATCTCCAACAAATACAAAAACCGTATTGCGAGATTTTTCAATAATCTTTTTTGCTGCTGTAACTAGGTATTTATGACCCTTAATGGGAACCAGCCTGCCAACTACTCCAACCACGTTGCAATCCTGAGGTATACCGAATTTCCTCTTTCCTGAATCGATTTCAAAACTTGCGTTCATAAGCCAGTCTAACGCCACACCGCTGTGTATAATAGCGTATTTTTCTTTGGATGATACTCCTACTGCCAGATGTTCTTCTCTCTCCTGTTCTGTTATGGCGATAATCTTATCAGTTACAAACGATAAATTTCTTTCTGCTAATACAAATAACATTGTCATAAAAGGACCATAATAATCATTGAACACATGGCCATGGGGCGTATGTACAATAATAGGTGTTCTTGCCAGATAAGCAGCCAAACGTCCCAAAGCTCCTGCTTTGGAGGTATGTGTATGAACAATGTGCGGCCTGATTCGTTTTAATATACGGTAGATGTTGTACAGTGCCCTAATATCATTTATAATACTTATGCGTCTCACCAGTGAGGGTATTGTGAGTAGCTTGACACCCTTAGATCTGGCAAGATCCAGGCTTTGTTCCACCGCGTTACTCTCTTCTGAAGACATATCGGACTCTAACGTAAGACCATGTGCTAGAAATACCTCATACTTATTGTGGTCTAGTAATAGGGTAGTAAGCAAAGTAGAGTCTGCGGATCCACCTTTATCAAGGCGAGTGATAATATGGAAAGTTTTAATTTTTTTCAAAGTATGTTTGTTAATAACTGTAATTATAAAAAGTATCTCTTAAACCAATGTTGAAATACGATCAGGTTCCATAGTTGCCAGGAAGTGTCACTCTTGTTACTAAGATGTTTTTTAATAAGACCATCTATTACATCGTATTCAAAGAAACCCTGTTTATCAATGAAATCTTTTGAAAGAAAATCATCAATCAAAAATTTCAACTCCTTTTTGAGCCAAGCCCCGATGGGCATCTCAAATCCCCATTTGGGCCTGTTATGCAGCATCTGTGGCAGTATGTCTTTAAAGGTTTCCATGAGTATGAATTTTCTTTTCAGTCCTCTAAGTTTAACATCGCCTTCCATTTCGAAGGCAAATTCAACTACCTCATGGTCTAAGAAAGGGACTCTTACTTCTAATGAGTTCCTCATGCTCATTAAATCAACTTTTGTCAGCATATCCCCGGGCAGGGAATGTTTAACGTCGACATAAAGCATTCGATTTACATTATCACCTGCAAATTCATTTAGTTTTTGAGAAATAATCCCCTTACCTTCCTCGAAAGACATTTTGTCACGGAGATGGCTTTTGATTAACTTTTGCCTTAGATCAACCGGAAATATCTCTTGCCAGCCGTAAAACCTTTCTGCAAGGGAACCACTCATGCTTTTGGTAAATTTTTTGAATCTTCTGATGTATTCTGAATGCTTCCTGTCTCTGGAGTCAGGGAGAATATTTATAAATGGTTCTATGACCTTTTCCTTGAATATGTCGGGAAGCAGTGAGTAGTACTTTGCCAGATATTCTCCCTGGTACATCCGATAACCCGCAAACAACTCATCAGCCCCATCACCAGCCAAGGCAACGGTTACATGCCGCTTGGTTTCTTTCGAAACCACATATGTAGGGACGGCAGAAGAGTCCGCAAACGGTTCATCCAGCGTCTCCAAAACAGCGGGAAATGAGTCTAGGATATCTTTATAATTTAACTTAAACTCATAATGATCGGTTTTATTAAACTGGGCTACTTCCCTGGCATATTTGGTCTCATCAAATAACGGCATATCTTTATAACCGATAGAAAATGTTTTGACTGGCTTCTTAGAGTTTCTTGCCATAAGGCCGACAATAATACTGGAATCTATTCCTCCGCTCAAAAATGCGCCTAACTGCACATCAGATACTAACCTTTTCTGTACAGCCGTTTCCATTTTTTTGTATAAATTTTCCTTATAAAAATCTATACGTTCACAGCTTTTTCCAGGTTTGTTCTGCGAATGGATGGTGCTCGGACTAATGTCCCAGTACTTCTGCGTTGTTACCGTTTTTCCTTCTACCAGAAGATAATGTCCGGCTTCAAGTTTTTTTATGTTCTTAAAAATAGTTTTTGGCGCGGGAATATAATTAAAAGTTAGGTACAATTCCAGTGCTGTCCAGTCTATCTCTTTAACCACATCATTGTCACATAGTATACCTTTAATTTCTGAGGAGAAGATTAATGTTTCTCGGCTCCAGTAATAGACAAGAGGCTTAATCCCAAGCCTGTCCCGGCATAGCCATAGTTTTTCCAATCGTTTATCCCATATGCAAAAGGCAAACATTCCATTAAGCCTTTTCAGACAATCAATTCCTTCCTCTTCATATAAGTGTATAATAACCTCTGAGTCTGTATTACTTCTGAATCGATGTCCTTTCGCTTCTAATTCGGCCCTGATTTCCCTAAAATTATATACCTCTCCATTAAAAACTAACCAGATAGTCTCTTCTTCATTGCACATAGGTTGATGACCGGCATCTGACAGATCAATGACACTGAGGCGTGTATGTCCTAAGCCGACTTGTGTCTTTGTATTTTGAGATTTTGAGTTGACAAAAATCCCTTCGTAATTTGGCCCTCGGTAGGCAAGTGATTTACACATCCTTTTCAAAAGCGCCTCATCAACTGTTTTGCTTCCATAACTTAGTTTGCCACAAATTCCACACATTATTGCTTGTTGTCCTTAAAAATTTACCTTAACCAAGTAATGCTGCATCTACTACAATTTTTCCTATTTCGTTTTCGTTCATTTTGCCTTTCTTTGTGCCTCAGTGCCTTTGTGTGAGTCTATGTTTTTTGTCTTTTGCTTTTCTCCTCACCTCTGCGTTAAAAGAAAATATATGATTATTCACTCACATCATTCTTTGCATAGCCTTTACAAGCCGATCTGCTGCGTGTTCCCAACTCATTTGTGTTTCAGCCCACCGGCGCCCTTCACTCCCAAGTTGCTTTGCAAGATTATCATCATTAAGCAAGCGTTTTATTGCAGATGCAATATCTTCAGGTTCATCCGGGTTGACCAGAAGTCCGGTTTTTCCATGTTTAACAGCGTCAGAAATACCACCTGAATCACCTGCTATTACCGGGAGCCCACTGGCGCCTGCTTCAAGGAAAGATATTCCAAATCCCTCAACAAGATCAAGGCGCCCAGGTATTTCTCTGCTGGCCATAACATAGATATCGCAAGAGGTGTATATAGCTGGTAATTTGTCATCTGAAATGAAACCTGTAAATACTACCTGATTTTCTAAATCAAGAACTTGTACCATATTCCGTAGCCTCTTTTCTTCAGGGCCTTGTCCTACTATAGTGTAGTTCGGCGTGAAACCCTGTTCCTTCAGCAAAACCAAAGCTTTAAGGACATGATCATGCCCCTTATTCAAATCCAGGCGTGCTACAGTAAGTATTTTTTGCTGTTTTGCGTTCTTATGAAGACTTGTAACTGGGCTGAAGTGTTCGGTGTTTACACCATTTAAGAGTACCTTGATACGGCTTTGTTCAATACCCAGAGACATTACAAGACTGGCACTATAGTTACTGACAGGGAAAATTCCTTTGGCCTTGCTAAGGGCCGCAAAACGCCATCTCTTTAAGTAATATTTAAAACGTCTCCGCCAGGACGTTTTATCATCACGGATCTCAGTCCCGTGAACACTGACAAAATAAGGCACGGGAACCAACCAGTACCACATATGGCTAATCAAAGACGTAATCCAAACAACGTGTAATACAGCATCAATACGGTGTCTCCTGAGTATCCATGGAACATATATAATAAAAGCGATGTAACGTAAAATAGGGATCGAAGGGGTGCGTATTATTCTATAACGAGAACCATGGTCAAAGGCTTTGGCATCGGGAATCCCGGTTGCTAAAACGGTAACCTGGTTTTCCTTAGTAAGGAACGTAGACAACTCTTTTGTGTAAGCTCCTATTCCCCAACTACGTGGTGAGAAATCCGATCCAACAACTAAAATGTTCATGTTATGCTTTCCTTATAAAGGAACCCACAGGTAACGAATCAATAAACTTTCTTTCCTCCTACAGGGCTCCTATTTTTCCCCTTGGTGACAAAAGCTTCTCGTAAACTTCCTCAACCTTTTGTACCATAATGTCTACTCCATATCGCTCTTCTACTACCCTTCTGGCGGCCAAGCCCATTTGGTATGCTTTGTCACGATGATTAAGCAGGTCAACTATGGTTTCTGATAAAGCTTTTGGGTCTTTGGGTGGTGCGAGTAAACCTGTCACCCCGTTATTCAGTACTTCTTTTACACCATCAATGTGAGTAGCTACGATTGGTTTTGCCATCGCCATTGCCTCCAGGAGAATCATCGGTAATCCTTCTAATAATGAAGGCATAACGAAAATATCAATAGATGCTAAAACATCCTTAATATCACTTCTAAAGCCGGTAAAAATTATTTTATCTTCTAACTTTAAATTTTTGCTTTTAGCCTCCAACTTGTCTTTTAACGTACCTTCCCCCACAATTAAGAACCTTGTCTCTTTGGAATTTTTTAATACATCCGGTATTGCCTCAATAAAATATTCAAAGCCTTTCTGCCAAACCAGCCGTCCTATTGCTCCCACGACAGGTACATCATCTTCCAGTCCGGATTCCTTCCTGAATCTGAACCTCCGGCGTATAAGTTCATCTTCTTCCATACAGTATTCATCTTTCTCTATCCCATTATAAATCTTAACTACCCTTTGAGGTGCAATCCTATGCTTCTCAATCATTGTTTTTTCCAGCGCATCAGAAACAACCATGAACATGTCTACAAAACGCTCCGAGAACCGGTTAAAGGTTTTATATATTAGTTTTCTTATTGGATTTACATCGAAACCTTCTACTGGCATAGGAACTGTGGAGACTACAATAGGTGCACTTGCCAGTTTTGCCGCTACTCGTGCAAAGAAATCTGCGCGTGCTCCCTGGCTGTGTACTATATCAACTCTTTCTCTTTTTATCAAACTCGATAATTGTAAAATTACACCGGGGTTAAATCTATTGCTCATATCTACAGGTTCAATATGTGCACTACTTTCTTCAATTTTTTCAATAAATGTTCCTGTTGGTAAACAAGCGACCATAATTTTATATTTTTTGCTGGATAATCGGTTGATTATCTGTGCGAATACCCTTTCGCCACCACCAAACTCCATATTGTCAAATACATATAGGAGGTTATATTTCATAGATTATACCTTACAGTACACAATAATAAATAGAGTGATCTTGTATTGTGCCTGATCTGGACAGGATCAAACAGGGGCCAGTAAATTACAAAACCCAAATCACAATTTACAAACAAATATCAAATATCTGAACAATCAAAATCATTTTTTTTGGAATTTTATATTTTTGATTGAAATTGGTTAGCTGGTGATTTACAGGCATCCTGAAAAACACTATTAATAAATTTAGGCAATAGCTTCGGCCTTGTATATAATGCAATCTAGCAGTTAAAACCAGTGGAGAGATATTTTATTTTGGAGAGGATTTTAGATAGATATCAACTTCTTCGTAATATCGTCTGAAGTCTGGCTAACTTCTTATAATATCTTGTTGAATCATTTGACAATACCTATTTCTCTTAATCGTACAGCTTCCAACTGAAGGACATATTTTCTGAAATGACACTGGTATTGCCAATATCTCTTACGAGCCCAGGAGGAGAAGTTATACAGCAATTGTTCTTCCCTTATGTAGATAATTTCATGATTTAGTAACAGGTCAAATAATAATAATGGAGAAGCGTCATTTAAAATAACCAGATCAATATCACGCCTCTTATAAACATCTATGAGGGAGCATTGGAGTTCCCAAACTTTTTCTGAAGAGATACGTTTTCTTAGATAGATACCGATATCAATATCACTTTTAGCCGTGACTCGGTTCTTAGCATGGGAACCAAACAAAAAAATAAGATCAATTCCGTACAAATTACAAATATGCTTGAGAGTTCGTTCTTCTTCTTGTACTAATTGTTCCATATTCTTTATTAACTTGTTATGCAACAAATAGTTAAAACCGAAACTTCTCGTATGGTAATATAATGTTTCCAACGTTGCAATTAAAAAAGGCCGTACCGGAAAATCAGATAAGATACTATGGAATGTACAGAGAAATATGAAGATTAAAAGTCCACCCGTTGGGTGCTACGTTAATTGTCTCCTGGAATCCTTTTCTCCTTATAAAAAATAGTATTTGTGATGAATAATAAAAGAAACAACTATAAGGAAACCAGGAATGCAGGAAAAAAGTAACAAAATAATTGAATCAGTCAAACCCTGTAGCCTGGCTATCATCAAATCTAAATTTCTAAATGCTCAAACACCAGTTATTTCTTCTCAGATCCTAAATTCTTTCGTTTTTGAAATTGGAATTTTAGTGATTTGAAAATTGTTTCGAGTTTCGGATTTCGTGCTTCGAATTTTTTCCCGCTGAAAGCGGCTTTTTTCTAAGCTTGTCTTAGAAAAATGTAGATGCCTATTGTTACTCGATTTCACAAATCTACTTTACCTACACGATTTATGATTGCGTGTCTGGCTGCTTTTAGCATTACCAGCCACTCTTCCAACCTGATACCTCTATGGAATCGAATGGAATCCAATATCATTTTTGGTACCCAAAAAATTGTGTACAAGGGGAAACAGATCATTTTTTGTAACAACGAAGCGTTCTTGCGGATAACTAATAGCTTGTTGCGGTAAATATAATAGGTTCGCTCCGGGGTTTTTGTCCCTCCTCTTGCCACATTATGCCTGACGATTATGTCGGGGAGATAAAAAATCTTATACCCCTTTTTCTTTGCTCTCAGACAAAAATCCACTTCAGCGTGAGAAGTATAGTAATCTCTGTCAAAGCCCTTCAAATCGAAGATAACCTCTGCTTTTATGAGCATACAACATCCGATGACATAATCACATTCAATCATACCGTTGGTATCAGTATCTCGGTATCTGCCTGCCCAAAGATTTACAAAACCGGCACCATGGGCTGTTTCATCTGGTTTTGACTCATAAACTATCCTCGGGCCGATGATTCCTGTGTCAGGATGGTCTTGGAAAGTGCTTATCAGGACGTTTAAACTGTCACTTGGCAAAAAAACGTCATCGTCTATGTTTAAAACGTAATCTGTATTGCTGTCAACACGTTTGAATAGTTCGTCCCTGGATGTAAAGCCTCCCAGGTTTTCTTCACTTTGTATTATATTCAAGCTTCTCCAGCCTTCGTTTTTCATCTCCTTGAAGACCCGATTGACTTCTGCTTGAGTTCCATCTGTTGAGCCGTTGTCCCATATAATCATCTCCATATATTTTGCTGGATAATCAAGTTTTCGAAGAAAATGAAGACACTTGATTATATCTGTTCTCCTGTTCAGTGTTGGAATCACGATGGATACAAAAGGAAAATTCGTTATTTTTTCAAACATCACTAACTATACCTATTCAAGAGGTTATAAAATTTCATTCTAAACAAATCATATAGCATATGAAGAGAGTCTTTTATAATATGAAACTTGGAGTATGGGGAATTTAACCATCTTACAGGTACCTCCTTTATCCTGAACCCCTGTCTCCTGGCAATTAGAAGGATTTCAACGTCAAAAGCAAAGCCTTCAATTCTCTGTTTTCTAAATACATTATCTACCACATCTCTTTTGAAGCATTTAAAACCACATTGAGTATCCTTAAAGCCGGTAAAAACTATTAAGCTTATTATTTTATTGAATATTTTACCCATACTTCTACGCATGAATGACTGGTATATTTCTACTTGTGATTCCTTCAGACTCCTCGAACCAATAGCCACGTCATATCCTTTGTCCAGCCAAAAGAAAAGTTTTTCGATCTCATTTATAGGTGTTGACAAATCCGCATCGGTAAACAGCACAAAATCCCCATTTGATTCCAGCATTCCTCTTCTAACAGAGTATCCTTTTCCCATGGTGGTTTCATTTTCGATAATCGTTAGCTTATACACAAACCGTTCATATTCTCTAACGACTTCAATTGTTGAATCTGTACTGCCATCGATGACAACGGTGATTTCGCTTTTAAAATTCTTTATCTTCAGATAATCTACTATTTTTCCAAGTGTATCGCCGATTCTTTTTTCCTCATTATATGCAGGAATTACAATAGACAAATAAATATTATCTTTAATGTGCATGATGTGTAGGTATTGTTAAAATCGTTGAACGGTAATAATCCCTGCTTTTGTTAAATCTTCTAACGTATCATTATCACTCGCTTTCTTACTTACTCCCACATATATATGATAAATCCCGGGTTGGACGGTTATTGGCAACTCAACCCAATACGATTCATGAATTATCTCTTTTGCCTTCCAGTCGGAAGTTGGATAAAGATTATAAACCGGTTCATGGTTTTGTTGAAAGACAATTCTTCCATTCTCATCCACAAGTTTAACTAACATATGATAGTTAAGGCCAATCTTTTCAGATACCTTCCAGAAATAAACAATACGAAATGGCATTTTAGGTCGTACGGTTGAGGTATTCAATGTGTATCCCCAAAATATTATATTGTTATTGAACTCAACATCTACTATTTGATCGGGGCTATCGGTAGTCAAAGCAATCTTTTTGATACCCAGACCATCCTTATAATCTTTCTTAAAAATAGTATAACCATCTTTGAAACGAAAGACGCCATAGTTACGTAGAAACAGCAACTTTTTTACACTTTTATTAAACTCTTCACGGCTAATTGATTTTGACCTGCAGTAGGGCTTTGCCAGATTTATCATCACATATTCCGGTTCTATATGAGGAGGGTATGGAAAGGTATAAGCATTTTTCCTGATGGTCAGATGTACACCCAGATTATTGGACGCTGAGACTGATGCATTAGGAGGAATCAATTTAAGCATTTCCTTTGCAGAATCAACACATTCCTTCTTCACCAAATATTCATCGGCATATGGATCTAAAGAATAAGGCAGTGGGCCATACAAAATACTGCTGATTATACTTGCAAACAATATAACTGAGGAAAAGGCAAAGGCAAGATTTGATCTTGAAAAGGTATATGTTGAATCAAATTTTTTTGTAAAATACACAATAAAAATTTGCCTGTTTAGCAAAAATTTCAAAGCATATATACTCGAAATAAAGATAAAAGGCGTTATAGTTGCTGTATAAAAGAACCGGATAGTCGACATGTAAACAGCACTTGACAACATGTTTCCCATAATCATTGAAAAACCAATCAGGAAGGTTGGAGGATGAAAAAGGGAGATAAAACATAAAGGCAGAGTCAACAAAACAATATATCCCAATTTTTCAATAATTAGAATTTTCTTTAGAACAAAAATGGGATGAAGAAATATGGTTGATATAATCTCTTCTAAGTTGTTTCCAAGATAAGAGTAGAGACCAAAGGAACCGGTATTTAATTCGGAATATTCTCCTGATGTTATGTGCGGCAGAAAAATCCAATAAGCGAAATAGAACCATAACACACTCAATAACGTTGTGATAAGGCCGATTTTCTTCTTTCTTTCATAGAAGAAAATATATATCCCCAGAAAAAAAACAATAGGGACTACATCTTCTCTACACAACAAGGCGAAGACAAGAAAAATAAAATATCTGAAATAATACCTTTTCTGCAAAAAGTAGAAAGTAAAAAGAAGAAGAGGGGTAGCGATATTTACCGGGTGAAATTCATACAAATTGGCAAACTGTAATGCAGGATATAGGAGGTATCCAATACACAGAGAAATAGCCAGAAAATTGTTATCAAGTTTATCTTTTGCCAGCCAATAGATGGGGAAAACACCAGACGACAATAATGCACTTTGCAAAATAAGTAATGTAATCGGATCACTGTAAATTTTATAAAAAGGGCCCAAAAACATTAGAATGGGAGTCATGTGATCTGCAAAAATGTTTCTGCCCTGAAAAGAACTGAAGGGTACTTCAAGATTACTAAAAAGCCAAACTACCTGAGAGTAAAATCCTAAACAATCAATACCGGAATTAAGGTTAATGTGTCTAGTGATTGAATAATATGATAGTACGCCCGCGTACATGGCCGTGAGTATAGACAGGAAATAGTAAACCCTGTTTCTTTGCAGGATATACAGATTGGAGGGAAAATTTAAATGATTCGCAAAAAGAAATATCTTTAAGAAGACCATCATACTACCAATAGGAATTATTAAAATTCCTGAAAAATATCTTTCTACCATATAGCCGTAGAAAGGTGTGCTGGCAGAAAACGAGTACTTAATTAGAAAAAACAAGAATAGTAATAGCGGGAGGAATGTATAAGTATCTCTTTTTAGCACATCGCGCATTTTCAAGCCAGAGAGGCGTGAAATGATGAAAGAGGAGATGAATAAAGAGGCGTACAAGATATATATAACTGTAAATATTAAAAAAACAGGGGAAGAGGTAGAAGAATACATGCTCCAGACAAACAGGCCCAGTGAGACACCACCTAAAGGAATGATTAAGTGATAATGCAAATCTTTAATATTTTTTATGCAAGTGCTATTTATCATATTCAATGTTCATGGCGCATCCGAATTGATAAAAATTGCCCTGAACTAAATAAGGTTTATATTTATCTCTGCCTGTATATACCTGAAGTGCTTATCAAGAGTAAATATACAGCACTCATACGTCTTGGCGATAATTGCTATATAACAGCCTGCAAGATTTACGGTTCTGCCCTTTTTCCTTAGTCTGTAGGATAATTTTCCCGCTTCTATCCATGTGTCTTTTTTCTGATTAATAATATTGAAGGTGTTAAGAAAGTCTGCTACTATTAACACTTCCTTCTGAGAGCCTGATCCCTGAATTAATTCAGCGATAACAATCTTTGGAATGTAGATGCCATACAGGTATGTTCCTTAAACAGGTTCAAAAAGATATCTATCCTTTCTTCAGTCCATCTATGGAGCTTTTTAATTCGGGGATAAGTCAGAACACTTTTTAGATTAACTTAACCCTATGCCTCATGGTTACATAAGTAACTTAAGCAACAGTATAGATCAAACGGACAAAATGTCAAATCAGAAATCCAAAATCAAGGTAACTCTCCTTTATTCTCAGGAAAAATAAGATAATGTTATACATCTCTCACAACTGGATTTCAATTGACGATTATAGAATTAAAAGCGATAACGGCAAAAGACGAGTAGGTTAGGAACGGATATGGGGTCAATTTGTTGTCATTAACAAGTAACTTTTCTTTTTTGCAAAGTTGTCAAGATTGACGAATTGACCACTTGCTGGGCCTAAAAAAATGAAATTCTGATAAATCAATTCATTACGGATTATTCTTAAGTTATGCCAAGGAAGATTAGAGAACCGGTTCGTGACTTGAACAATGCCGGATTCTATCGGATTTCGGGAGGAAAGGGGTCTCACCGGAAATTTGTTCACCAACGGTTTTCCGGTGCAGTTACGGTCAGTGGTAAAATCAGTGACGCGATGCAAAGCAATATCAAGAGAAGCAAGTCAAACTAGCAATTGAGGACGTTCAGGAATGAAACCAATCGATCAATATCATAAGTGGGTGGAATGGAGCAATAAAGATCAGGTGTATATCGGAAAGTGTCCCGATTTGATCACGGGAATCCACGGAGACGATCCGGTAATGTTGTATGCTGAATTATGTGAGGTAGTCGATGACGTAATTCAACATTTTGAATCTGCGGGGAAACCTCTGCCTAACCCTCAAGTTCGCCCTATGCACGAAATTGCATAGGCACAGCATGGGGACGCTTAAGAGAGTATGGATAGAGCATCTGATTTTCTGAAAAGCATGATATGGATTTGCTAAAAGCAGGTATCAACATCTAATTTTAGACTCCAGCCACAATTGTTTGGTTTGTGCTTGACCTTTTTGAGCAGATACTTTTACAAGTTCGTCCAGAATTTCTTTTTCAATAGCTCTCATAATCTTTCCCCAGCCGAAGCGGCATTACTACTCAGTTCATCAATTACTCTTTATATGGTATTCTGCTTATAATGGTAGTATTTAAAGTGCATCATGTCAACACAATTTGCACATATAATCCAACAAATACTGTGCATGTTTAATGAGCGTTTTGTGGCTTGCTTCCTTGTCATTTTCTTTGGAGCAATAAATTGTTTTTTATGATGTAACAAGTTTTACATACACTTGTCTTCTATTGTTATCACTTCTTTGTTATTTCAAAAACCTTAATAGTCCTTTCTATCATTTCCTCAAGACTGAATTTTTGAATAATTTTTTTTCTTGCATTATTTGCTAACTTATTGGCAAAATCACCATTTTCTATTAGAAGAAGTAACTTGTCGACGAGTTCTTCTATATTTCCTGGTGGTATTAGCAGCCCATTAACACCATCATCAATAACAGAAGGGATACCTCCTATCCGTGAAGCAATTATTGGTTTTTGACAGGCCATTGCTTCGAGCAGAGAAAATGGCAACCCCTCTTGCCTTAAGGTGGGCATGATGAAAATGTCTGAAGCATTAATATAATGAGATGCCTCTTTGCGAGGGATATGTCCTGTAAAAAACGCATAATTTCCTAATCCTGATTGTTTTACTAACAATCTTGCTTCGTCCAAATATTCTCCCTCTCCAACAATCAGCAACTTTACACATTTATTATTTTTCAAAATTGTGGGCAATGCCTTGATTAACAGGTGCAATCCTTTTTGCTTTGTTACCAAGCTGAAAAAAAGTAATACTTTTTCCTCGTTTAAAATAGCCAAAGCTTCTCTTGTATGTTTCCTCTGTTTCTGATCAGGTCGAAAGATGTCCGTTTCTACTCCATTATACACGGTATATACTTTGTTCTTGTCTACGAAGTACCATTTTAGAGTTGACTTTGCTACCTCGTCGCTTACGGTAATAATGGCATCATATTTTCTAACCGATAGCTCTCTGATAAAATAATAATAGATGAATAACAAAACGGTTTTAGTAAGATTTTTGAATCCTTTTCTTTGGCTAATAGTTTGTTTGATTTCTGATGATAGCATCATAGTTCCAGTACCATGAGAACTCAAAATTATTGATGTTCTTTGCTCCACCGCAACTTCAAACAATCTTTTTGGAATGATTACAGATATAGAATAAATAATATCGAAATTATTGATCCGGTCTAATTCGATATACTTTCTTAAACATGCCGTTCTCCATCCTTTTCTTTTGGATCCAAATGTGGTATCCCTAAGATAATGCAATTTTAATCCGTTTAGCATTTCATGCTCTTTACCTTCCGGATGCCTTGTGGAGATAACAGTGAGTCGATGTCCTCTTCTTATTAACGCTTCAGATAATAATTTCTGGTAAGTTTGCATTCCGCCTCTTACCCCGTGCCAATAAGTTTCTATCATAAATAAACAAATATTCATTTTGTATTTCTCAAACTATGATTTTTATAGCTCAATAATTTATAAATCCATTGCTCAGCCATTGTTATCGATTTGGATAGGAATAATTGGAAAGTTGAAAACACGGAAACTTTGATTTTGATAAACGGCAGGCAAGTTTATTTCAGGATTATTCTGTTCTTGGATCATATTGGTCTTCGCGAAATGTAATATTTTGCCAACGTTTTCAGAATAAGTAGATCCGTTCTCTTTTATTGCTTGGATCAAGCCACTTCTCCGTTGATGGGACTATATTACAAATAGGCTGGATACTTTTTTTCCTTAAACCGTTTGTATAAAATTTGGGGTAATCGTAGTAGCAAAATTACAAAAATATTTAATGTCAAAAAAGTCATTTTAATTTTTTTTAAAAATGATTTGGCCTTTCGTATATTTTGTAATCCAGCGTTAAATGCTCCAGCAAAATTGTTGAAGATGGTATCATTTGGATTTTTGAGTCTTACAAGAATATTATTTCTGTGATTAAGATATTTAACATAATACCTCATTTCATCAGGATGTGATGATGCGCTCCAATGGTTAATCTTGCTGGAAGTTACAATTGCCAATCTTATCTTATGATAAAAAGCTCTTTGAAAGAAATCGCTTTCCTCGTGATATAAAAAAAAAAGGGGATCAAATAATCCTATTTTGGTAAAAACGTTTCTATTAAAGAAGAGAGCAGCACCAAATAGCGAAGGAACCTCATAGACCTTATTTAGAAAATTGTTACTTGGATAATCTACATTTTTAAAATCCTTATTGTGTTTTAGCTTTATTAAAGAGTGTGAGTCAATATTATGACCCTCATAATCAAAAATAATTGGGGAAAGCACTTCGTATTCAGGGTTTTCTCCCGCTACTTCAATTAATCTGGTCAACCAAAACGGATGAGCAACTATGTCTTGATTTAATAAGATGACATAGTCTGCATTGTTTCTTAAGGCATCTCTGATGCCGATATTATGTCCTTCTGCAAAACCATAATTCTTTTTGTTTTTTATTATTCTTACTTGAGGAAATTCGATTTCTACAATTTCAACTGCATTGTCGGATGAAGCATTGTCAATTACGTTAACCTTAAAGTTTGGATAGGGATCTTGCAGTATTGATTGGAGGCAGTTTCTGATCCATTTGCTTCCGTTCCAGAGTAGTATATATACAGAAGCGGAAGGCAGGTTTCTGTTTTTCACAATCTCAGTCCTTTCTGACAACAATTAAATAAGACATAAATTTTTTTAGGCATTATATGTTCTTATCACTCTTCTTTGCAACGATTATAAAATATCGTGGTGTTTTGTTTTTAATCGGCATAACTTCAGGTGATGATTTGAAGTCAGGATTTCCATAGATAATGTGGGCTATCTTGCGTATGAATCGGTTCGGCCACAGCCTTTGCTGCCGCTGACCATAAATGTTAGCCTTATCTGTAATGAAACCATGAGTATGCAATTCATTCAGAAGTTCTGTAGGAGTAAATTCCTGTGTGTGGAATCTATTTGACGGTTTATCAGAAAGGGCTATGGCACCAGGGGAGGTTATAGGGCGGTTAGGCGAAGATATCATAAGAGTACCTCCCGGTTTCAAAAGATGGTTAAGGTTAGAAATTGCGGATTGATAATTTTCAACATGCTCGATTGTCTCAAAACACGTTACTACATCATATGTCTTTCTCGGGTTAAATGTACATATATCTCCCACGCAAAAACTAATAGACTCAGAGCCATATTTATGAATCGTATACTCAACAAGTTCTTGGTTTCGATCAACTCCCTCATACTTCACCGCACCGGCTTCGATAAGCATAGGAGATGCATATCCAGTCCCACATGCTATGTCCAGAACAGTTTTACCTGCAACGTAGCGACTTGCAAATTTATACCGTTCAATATGATCGGCTTCAATTCTCTCGCCAGACTTGCCGGGTATAAAAAACTCACCTGTAAACTTGATGTCCTCACTCAATTTACTCTCCGAGTGCGCCGATACTACCTCTTAGCCGTGTATAAGATATGCAAAAACAAATTAACGTTTATACTTGTAACTTAGAAGCTGCCTGCCACGGACACTGTAAATTATAATTAGTAGAATAGTATGCGTAAAATAGTAAAATAGATAGCCAATTAATAGTAAATCAACAATCTTGCTCCAATACGCCAGAATTAATAAAAAATAGTGAGTTTCTCTTACTTTCATGTTATGGTAAATTACTCGGACAATGGAGAAAGGCGGTGTCTCTCTACGAAAAGCTTGTTCTACATTCTCGGTTTTCTGTTTATTCTCCAAATTAGTATCGCTTTTTCCCCTAATTCCATCCCACTCATTCCTAATACATTGATCAAAAGTGCCTTCAATGAATCCAAGCAGAATAAAAAAATAGCTGGTCAAACCTCCAACTGCCAACCAAAAGACAGGGCCGTAACCCAATGGATCAATACAGTATAAAAGATTTGAGTGTTGGTATGCCATAATTCCAACAAGTGCCCAGAACCCCATATCTATCCAGTACATAATAGAATCAAGAAACCTTCCGTAGGGATTCTCTGTTTTCATAGATCGCGCGATGCTCCCATCGACACAGTCAAGAAGGTTGAAGAAGCATAATAAAGCTATCCCGATGAGGAGCAAGTGCTCTCGACTACTTACCATACACAAGTATGCAATCACACCTATGATGCCTGACAACCAGGAAACTGTTTCTGAGGTTAATCCAATACGGATAGCTAACCAGGTAAGCAGAAAGCCCATGGGACGGAAAACAAATCTGCTTAATGGTAAATATCTTTCGTATTCCCGTTTCCAGGCATGTGTATCGCGAATCTCCCTGAGTGTTGGATATATATTTGCCGTCATTCAAGACTCCTTATATGCTGAGATGGTTATGCTTGCGCAAAACCATTCTCCAAACATTTTTTCACCGATAAAAAATTGGATTAAGTTTCTTTTCTTAGACAAAAGAAACTGCTCCTGATTAATAGAAAATGATATTTTTTTGAAACCAGCTTTATTTAGAAGAGTATATATGTCTTTCCTTGTAAAGTAATGCAGGTGTCCACCTCCCCACACAAAAGTATCGGTGGTTGTATGAGGGAACATTCCTTTGAAAATCAATTTATATAGATTTCGGAAATTCCTTATATTGGGTGTTGTCAGTACCAATTGCCCACAAGGCTGGAGTACACGATACATTTCATCAATAACAGAGCCGGGATCCAATAAATGTTCGATTACGTCCAGGCAAGTTACGGCATCAAATGCATTATTCTTATAAGATAATGATAAATTCAAATCCATTACGGATGTAGATACGTTCTGCTTCCGAGCAATGAAAGCCGCCTCTTTAGAAATCTCCGCACCATATATTTTACAGAATTTATTTTTTATGTTAAGCGCGAAACTTCCATCACCACAGCCCACATCAAGAAGCCTGTTTCCTGCAGTTAAAACTGAAGATACGGTGTTAAAAATTTCGCCAGGCTTTTTTTCATTATTATTTTCACCAACAGATTCCTTGATGCGTTCATGCCAATACTGCTCGTATGTGCGTTTTATTTTTTCGTTCATTGTATTTTTAGTTAACTCTTTGTCCAAAGCCAAAAGGGGCCTCTACCGGTTTTGCTTAAATGATAATCAATTATCGCCAGAAGGCAAGCCAGCGCCTTTTTAATCCTATTTTTATCAGATGATTTAAATAAAAACCAGGCAATATCACGAACCCCCTCCAGTTGTAATTTGTATAGGGCTTGAGGGGTATATATACTCGCCATAAGGAGACGGCTGCGGGCCTTGTGATAAACCCTGGGCAATGAATTAACACCACCGCTAGACGTTGATACTTTATGCCATATAAGTGAACGTGTTACAATCAAATTTTTAAATCCTGCGTTAATACATCTAAGTCCCCAATCAACATCTTCACAGTAAAGAAAAAACCTTTCATCCAGCAACCCAATTTTTTCTACCACTTCTCTTTTGACCAGCAAGGCGCAACCTGTTACGTAGTCTGATTCTACAAGATCACTGTCTTTATACTTGTAATTCTGACTAAATTCCGTTGTTGTGACGTTACAGGTTGTTCTATCAAAATGTGCCCCTGCAAACCATATTTTCTCAGGTTGGTCGTAATAGCAAATATTAGAGCCGAGCATTCCGGCATCAGGGCGTAATACTGCTACATCTATTAGCGCAGTTAAAAAGCCAGGATCAACTTCAGTATCATCATTTAGTAATAAAACATATTCTGCCCCACCCTGAAACGCATATTTTATACCCATATTGTTTGCCCTGGAAAAACCAATATTCTCTTTTGCGTTTATCACCTTAGTTATATGTTTGAATATTGGAGCTAATGCATCCTGCAACGCTTCGTTTTCAGGGCTGTTGTGGGCAATGATAATATTGAAATTTTGATAAGTTATCTTGTTGACAGACCTTACGCAATCTACCAGGCATTGTATCGCATCAAGGTGAAGTATTATGATCATAACTTTCGGATATGTTCGTGCTTCCTGTTCTATCGTCTTATTATTTAATACCATGGTTCCGTAAGGTTTTTTATTTTCTTGATTAAACCGCTTCATCGCTTTTTTTGAGGAGAATAACATACAGCAAAAGCCCGGTCAGTATAATACTTGTCAATATAATCACGTTCGACATGAAGTAGTCTTTCTATCTCATTAGTGCGTTCCCTCAGAAACCCTGTTTTAATGCGCCTGGGACCTCCTGATGCTTCTGAAACAAGCCAGATATGTTTGTTGCCAGGCATTGAAGAGATTAAGGCTTTAGCCGAAGGCGCATTATGAATAGTACTCTCAACCGTCCATTCGTATGTTAGATTATTATTAGAGATAAGCTCAGATCCTAATCCTGAATACTGGTAAAATTGCACGGTGGAAGCCGCGAATAGATCAACCAGGATTATGTCATCAGCTCTTTTGTTGTTTCCAACATATTGAATTGCTTCCCGCACTCCACCACAAGGCTTAGAAAAAGATACAATGGCGACAATTGTATAGGGGACTATTATGAGGGTAATCAGCAAGCCAAATTTAAACCTGCCTCGTGCCGAATCGCATAGGCTTCCAACTCCATGCCCAAAAAGCAGTAATAGACCGGGGGTCGTATAAAGCAAGAGACGAGGTAAGAATGGGTATTTATGTAGCCAACTTGCCATCAAGGCTAAAATAACTGGAGAAATTAAAGTAAAAGCCCAGGCGTTGTCACCCCTTCTGGCATAGTTAAACAGGCCAATGGCACATATGAAAAGTAATAGGTATTGAAGATAGCGTATGCGGCCTAATATTCCATCCACTGGAACTAAAATGGCGTTTAAGTACCACAAATCAAATGTATGTGGTGCAAAAGAATGCTCAAATATATTTGGTTGTACTTGTTTTTTCATTACAAATGTATATAAAATGATAAAGGATAAAAATATTATACCTGTAAATAATATTGTGAATCTTTTATCCGTTTTGCGAAAGTTTACAAACAAACCAACTATGATCCCACCTAGTATGAAGATAGCGGGAAATGAAATAAAAATTGCAGTTACACTAATGGTGGTAAGAAAAAGAATACTCCGATGCTGCAAAGGTTTTGTAACTACAGGGTAAAAGGCGTAAATCAATATTGTTGCGATTAGGATATCAAGAGAATATTGTTTAGTTATCGTGCTGTATAGTATTACATTGAAAGCGACTGCAAATAACCATGTAGAGGCGATGATACCATAACGACTATTGAGAGTTTTGCAGGCGAGAAAATAGTATAGGGTGAGAGCGCAAAGGCCTGCGATTAAAGGTATTAACCGGAAGTAAAACTCTGAATCTCCGATAGCAACATGGATAGATCTTAAAGCCCATAGAAAGGGTAACGTTGCCGTTTGATCATAATCAAGCTTGCCAGCAAGCCCTGTAAATGATTTATTGATGATATTGAGTAACACCTTTGATTCGTCTCGAAACAGGGAGTCATTCCAGTAATATAATAAAAGCCTTAATGAGGAACCTGCAACGATTGCAATTATCCCCCATATATGTTCTTTCCACAATTTAAGAATCACTCTGTTTCCCTTTATCGTCCACTACGAATTTACCAAAATACTTTTTTAAAACTGACCTCTTTTTGGGGAAGTTAAATTTATGCATAGGACACGCAAAGTTTTGGTAGGAGCCGTCTTCCGACGGCGATCGTAACGTTCAAACGCAATGATTCGGTCGCCAACAGGAGTTGGCTCCTACCTGTATATTTATGCCTAAGGCTTTACTTAGTTCCGGATTGTGCCGCTTTATCCGATCGACTTTGATTGCCATTCGTTTCTCATTCCTTAGATTAGGAGTATCCTTTTGTCAATATGCTTCAAAATTGTTAGCTGGCTAAGTATACAACATCATGATATTTTTTCTCTCAATTATCTGGATATATTATTTTTTACTTGGACTGACAGGGCCTGATCTCAATACCATATGGTTTTTTCATTTTTATAAATCGTTTTTCTATTAGATGCCAAGAAAGGATAGATAAAATTAAAGTGATACCAAAGGAGTATGTCATCATTATAGCGACAGAAATGTCAGGTATTATTGCCGCCATTGTTTGTTGAACAGGAAATCCATAAATATACATACCATATGAATAGTCTCCAATTTTGTTAAACTTTCGCACATGTCCGGATGGCACATAGGCAACATAAAATAATAGATAGGGTAAAAACAAGCAGTAAAATATAAAATATACATCTTTGCTCATCGTTGACACTAGCAATAAAGGAAGAATAATGAAAAACCATCTTGACGATAGTCGTATTCTATCTCTCCACACATAAAACGCTGCTCCAATGAAGAACATAGAAAATAATCTGACGAATTTTTCCGGTAAAATAGGTTGAAAATGGTTAGAGATATGAAGAGTGATAGAAAATAGTCCAACTAAAAATAGGGTGTTTTTAGTTGTAATAGAATTTATCCATTTTCCTAGCCATGCAATAAAACTTAAAATGACAGCAAGAATCGCATACATTTTTACCTCGTAAGGCAAAGTCCAAAGTGAGCCATTAACTGCATTTTTCCAAGGAACATTGTTAAACACGCCTGGCAATTGACCCTCGATACCAAAAAATAGAGTGGTGTTTTTCAAAATAAACTTATGTGTCTGATTGTTTAAGAGGTATTCCCATTTATTAAATGTTGTAAACCATAATCCTACTATAAAAACACAGAAAATTACAGCCATGACAAGTGCTGGATATATCCGTAGAACTCTAGCCCACACAAATGCAGTTAAATTATTTCTTGAAATATAACTGCTTGTAATAAGAAATCCACTTGTAATGAAGAAAATATCAACGGCTATATTTCCCCAGGTCATCCCAATCGTGGTTTTCAGTGGTACCGCATCTCTAGAACCAATTGCAAGTGCGAAACTATGGCTATAAAGAACGAGTAAAGCAGCAGTAAAACGAACTAGGTTAAAGTTGTTATCTCTGCTAGTCGTGTATGTGTATAGTAAGGTTCCTATGATTCGCCTCTTTGTGACTAACGCCTAACAGGTGGTGTCATATAAATCTCACTGCGACACAGAGCCTGTTCGCAGGTGGACATACTTTACATTATAAATAATGCAGGCTAAAACGAATTTTGTCTTGTGCCGCATTGTAGTTGATATATTAAGTTATATATCATGACAGTAATCTCTCTGATACTCCTTTCTCAGTAGACCCCCTTAATGTCGGAGAGTCTTACTATGTTTGTAAAACCCTTTATACGTGCAATGAATTTATAGTCGGCTGTAAGAAAACATTTTTTTTCTATTTGTGATAGCGCCATAAAGTATGCATCGTAAACTGTTACATTAAACTTGAATGCTATATCAATCGCACGGACTATAACGGGAGCATCAATGTTTTTAATATCTATGCTCATATTGAGAATAGAATCCAAAGCAGCATTTACATCCTTGTTTGTAAAGTTTGGGTTATACCTCAAAGCATTAGCCAGTTCATAAATTAAGAGATCCGGCGCAATCATTGAGCAGTGTCCATCTAGCATCTGCAGCCTTAATTCAAGAGCTATTTCAGAATCATTTTCATCTTGAACAAACCATTTAACAGCGACTGATGTATCAATTACATATTCCATCATTTTTTATTTTCTCTCCAGTTTCTGACCTCTGATACACCACTCCATTTGCCGGATTTTTTTCTCAGTTTATCCTGTATTTTTATGGCTCGTTTTAGTCGTTCCCTCCTATGTTGCTCTGCCTTTAATGTTTCATATTCTTCAATAATTTTTTCTGCTGCTTCTTTTAGAATACGACTCCTGCTCTTTTTTTCTTCCTTCGCGATACTGTCAATCTTTCTGATTGTATCCTCAGGTAAAATCGCATTTATCCTCACTGTTGTTATGCCTCCGCATTACACATATTATATATGCAAATATTATATGTAGGTGAGTATAAATAAAGGCCATATTATTGTCAATATTTATATCGCTTTTTACATCTTGTGAGTATTTGTAGATGGCTATACTGTAACTAAAAGATAATTGGCGAGTTAATTGTGATAACTTTATGACATTAACCAATCCGATCCTTTACCAGTTTCGCTTGCATGGTAATCAATCATCGCAGCAAAGAAGGGCCTTGTTTATTTTATCCTGTGCTGCTTTGTAGTTGATATATTAAGTAAAGTTTTAACACAAAAAATATTTCCTTGGGGCGATACATGGTTTCCCCCTCTCTTTTTCTAAAACTTTTCATTCTATTTCGAAACTTATTAGAGGGGAATGAGATCCTCATAGATACGGATAAATTGTTTTGCAACATTTTCACGATGATAGACCTTCCTGGCGGTTTGTATATCAAGCGGCTTGGGAAGGCCATGATTAAGCAGGCTTTCAATAGCGGCAGCCCATTCATCATAATCTCTAACCGGTACAAACTTTCCAACGCAATGTTTCTTCATCCTTTCTGATGTTTCACCTACCGGTGTGGACAAAACAGGTAGTCCGCAAGCCATGGCTTCCATAACGGTTACAGGCCCTCCCTCATCGGTGGCTACCGAAACATACAAATCTGAGGCCCAATAAAGATTTCTCAGCCTGTCACCCCTTACATAGGGATGTAGAAATGCCTTTTTCTGCTTTATTAATGGTGTTATAAGAGACATAAGCACCTTGGTATAGGCATCCTCTCCATGCCCAGCTATGATAAGGAAAAAATCATCACGTTTCTGAATACTTTTAAATACTTCTATTAGCTTGTCAAACTGCTTGCGAGGTATTAAATTACCGGAAGCGAACAAGACAGTTTTTTCTTGTGGAATATCCAATTCAGTACGAAGAGATCTCTTCAATTCTGTTGAAGAGACTGGCATCCAATAGTCGAAATCACATCCCATTGTAAACTTTTCTATGCGTCCACGGTACATCCTTTTGACCTCATTTAGTGCTGATTCTGCCTGTTCGAAAATGACATCTACGTGTCGTAAATGGCTCTTTAATCGAAAATATTCAACTATAAGATCTATATATGTCAGAGGTCTGTGTAGCTCCAACATCTCACTAATTGGAGCTTTGAACATGCCGTGTCCAAGAAAGAGAATAGGGAATTTTTTTGTAAACCCAAATATCTTGATAATTTCATTATAAAGAGGTATATGAATGCCATAGGTACCATTAAGCATTAAAATCATTGGACGGTTTTGAGATTTTCTGAGTTGTTCAATTATCATTTCTGAGAAGATTCCCTTTCGAGTCCCAACGCCCGCCCTGTAGGCCTTATCTCTGGTGGGGAACAAACGATGGGTTACGCCAGTTGCCAAGACCTTTGAGTAAATTTTGTCAGCACGATAATCGGGCTGCCATACCTCCCAGTCGTATTGATCGGTCTGCTTTAAGACAGCTTCACCTAGCAAATCTGGCCATTCACGTGTCCAGAAGCCCAACCAGCTACCATCCGACTTCTCCCACCAGACATCCGGTTTCTTATCCGGAGAGTAGTTATAAGCCGGCCCGTGAGGCATTATGTTTATAATCTTTGGTTTATGCGTATTGCTCATCGAAAAATTAAGATAGTATTTGTTTATAATAAGCGTCCAGTTTTTTACCAATATTCGACAGGAGAAAATTCTCCATGGCAAATTTTCTCCCTTTTTCGCCCAATTTTATGCGTTTCCTCATGTTAATGTGTAATACTCTAATATATTTAGCATATTGGTTATAATTATCTATTCCGGCAAAAAACCCACATTTTTTTACAAAAAGCTTATGTGCATTTGCTCTACGGCTTCGATGAGAGATAACAGGCTTGCCATGAATCATCGCTTCAGCAATGTTTAGTCCAAATGTTTCACCATCTCTGCGGGCATGGGCAAGGATGTCTATTGTGTTGTAAAAAGAGGTAATCTCATCATCAGTTATAATAGGAACTTCCAGAAATCGAATTTTTTTAAGCCCCAATTCACGGGCCGTTTTGATCATAATGGGAGGGGGTGATTGAATAAGATACAGTAGATCATAATCGGTTTTTTCTTCGATAATCTTAAGAGCATATAAAGAGACAGGGTCGAAGATGTAATCATCAGGTCTTCCAATACGACCCATGACAAATGTAGACTTGGAGATTCCAAGTTCTTGTCTAATGTTTTTTTGATGGGCTGGGAGCTTGATTGGATTGTATAGATAGCCAACTGGTCGATTAAGGGAACGTCCCACCTTGAGCATATGTTTATTTACGTATAGGGTCAGGTCGATCACGTTTGTAGTATCAACTCCCCCGAAGACATTGGTCTCAACACACTTGTTTACATAACTTTTCAACTGGGGAACAATAGGGAATTCATTTGGTCGTCCGCTCCGATGTATATGAAAGATATCGGGTTGGATTTTTTTCAGTATGCGAAAGAAATCTTCTTCAGATGAATAACCCATTACTTTTTCATTGCCTAAGATATCCTGTATTAATTTTTCTCTATAGCCGCCAGCCTCATCAGTTTTCTTGCAATTGTGTATGCAGTAGCAATCGTGACCTGCATTATGCAGGTATTCCAGGAGATACTGCATACATTTTTCTACACCACCTAAACCGAGTTGATGAGCATAATGTACGATTTTCATTAGTTTGTGGTTTCTGCTTTGTGTATATCTTGCCAATGAAAGCCAGGGTTAGCATAAAAGTATAATTTACAGAATACGTTTACATATATATAGGCTTCGCTTTTAGATTTACTTGATAAAATGATTCCTAAACATGCCACAGATTGTTCTTCTAGCAACTGGCAGTTAAGGGCAGATGAATGGCTTGAAAGTCTCTATATATTTATGTAAATCCTGAATTTGTATACTTGCTATTGGAATACTCTGGCACTTCCATTGTGGATGTACGGCAGCAACCCTCTGTCCTTTCCTATTCTGTGCATTGGAAGCCTGATTCGTTAGTTCAGTATGTGCAAAACTCTTCAGCTTGGTTTCCAATGAATAGAGATATGAAAAATGATATCCAAAATTATATAAAACATCTGTCTGGATAGGTGATTGAATTTTACCCTTAAATTGCAGGGCAAATTCCTGGCCGGATTCATAATCAAACAGATGTACTTCCCGGTTTATTACAGGGTTACTCTTCATTAAACATACGATTCGTTTCCAACCCCTGGGGTAAAAACAACGCCAGTTTAGATAGTGATTATGATACCAGAACTTGACACCTCTTTTGCCCTTAAAACTACCAGATATTAATGATCTGATTTCCTCTACTTGTTCATCTGAAAATATCTCATCTACATCGTTGTAGATATAATATTTAGATTTATAGTTAAGGAAAGGAACCGATCTGCACATTCCTTCATTTTCAAAAGCAATATGTCTGTCTTGGCTTAAGTCTTTCACTTTTTTAAAATTTTCTTTTGGTATCTTTAAATATTCGTAAGATATTCCCTTGATATCATCTTTGAACCTCTCTAAGAAACGACCAAACTCGAGTTCCTTTCTCAGCTCACCTCTCCAGTTACATTCTGCTTCCACAATGATAATATGATCGCAAACTCTACTCAAGGTTTTCATCTGCAGAAACAGCAACTCAGGCTCGTTAAAAAACAGAGTTATTCCAAGGCAATTATACATAAGCTCCTCTTTTTCAAAAATATAACAACGGTAATAGTAAACAGTCTTATAAACGTTATAGCGTTTGTATCACATTCGTTCCCAGAAAGTATATACATGCCGTGGGTCACCATTCAATCCGTAGATACGTTGGTTGCCACTTTCTGGGGCTTGTAAATCAGTGCGAGGTCTGTAGTAGGGCTTGGCTTGCTTTGCCCACCATTTCAAAGGTTTAAGTGTCATATGGTCTGGTTTTATGTCTGTATGGTTGATGAGGTGTACCATCCACGGACAGTTCAAGCGAGCCATCTCTTGAAATGCTCGTTGGACACTTTTAAGTTGCACATGCTCTACAACGTCAGTAGTGATAAAGCAATCAAAGCGATCATTAGCATCAAATGGAATGTCTAATATAGAACCATGTCGAACATAATCCTTAACCTCAGGAAGCACAATCCGGCCCAAATCTGGGGATATTTCGAAACCCCAGGCCTGTACATCAAGCTGCCTAAACGCATAGACTCCCATCCCGGAAGAACAACCACCAACTAATACTTTTTTGATATGAGGTAGAACCTGTTTTATTGCCTTGGCATGTGCAAGTTTGATAACAGCATCCGGCTCCCAACCGCTGTCATCACTATCACATCTGCCATAATTAGATTGTTCATGATATTGGGAGATATATATGGTCTCTATTTGTGCCGGAGTTAATCGGTTTTGCCGTATTGTATGCTTATAACGGTCAATCTTTTTTTGAATCTTCCTAACATAAGGCAACAGCCTCAGACGTTCAAGAGTGATACGTGTGGCAGCTTTTAACAAAACTATTGGTAAACTATTTGTACGCATATCTTTTCACTTTCTTATGCAAACAAGAATCAACAGGGTTTTTGTGCAAGCACGTAACAGAATTCCGGATAAGTTACGGAGTTATCTGTTTCGCGTAGTATAGCACCTCGTTCAATAATCTTAAATCCCAGGTTTTTTATATAGTTAGCGACTTCATCTTCTCCGGCCATATAGACGGCATCCCAGTCTCGTGTCCATGATTCCGTTTCTAAACAAAGTGGACGCAGGTTAACTAACCAAGCCCCACTATCTTTAGACATTAAACGCGCTTTGCGAATTAATCCAGGGTAAATGATATATCGATCAACTATTTCGATTAATGCTTCAATCCACTGAAATTTTCTTATTTTGGCCTTAATGCCTCCTTGTGTTCTTCCAAAGAAATGTTGAGAGGGAAGAAAACCACGATCAAGATAGTTGGGACAGAGCACAGCAAGAAAACCACCAGGTTTTACACAAAAAGAAGACGCTTTCAGGAATTCACGTGGATAAACGATATGTTCCAAAGTAAAGAACGATGTTACCAGGTCAAAGACATCTCCAAGAGCAGGGATGTTAGACCAGTGCATTTCCAGAAAATTACATTTGTGGAATTTATTTCTGTTAACTTCTAATTGCTCTTTTGAAAGATCTACTCCCGTATAATGTGCCTTTTTCTTCATAAACCAGGGACAGATCATTGCCGGGCCACAGCCCACATCAAGAATTTTTGCATCTGGATAGGCCAGTGCGGTTATCCTTCTGTGGAAAATATGGTCAGAGGCATTCCAGTCTTCATTTGCTGCTGTCGCTTCTTCATGGTAAGCATTAGGAGGGTTTGAGTAGAAACGGGACAACGCCTCATTGAGAAGTTTTAATTCATCCGGATTAATCTTCCGCGTTTCTCTTAACCATTTCATCTAAAACCTCCGCTAAACAACAAATGCGTTATTCAAATGTTACAAACTAATGTCCACAGATACAAATAGATATCGAGGACTATTCTACACTAAATGGAGAGGTATGACCACTTGCCGTCTATTAAAATCTTACTCTCATTCTCGAATACCTGATACCCAGAACCGTAGAAATCACCATCAACTACATCTAAATAGGTTAACGGAATGATATAATCGGAAACGTTCATTTCTGATTCGAGATAAAGGTTAAGCTTGTACTTACCGGGAGCTAATGGGAATCTCTTTATCGTACAAACAATACGCCCGTTATGTGGAAGGTGTTCAATCTGTCGACCAGTAAATCTTGTTCCCAGTTGAAAAACCCTTTCTCCTGCTTCCCTCTCAACAACAATGTTCAAGTTAACATCTTCTGCTCCCTGCTCTCTCTTTGTGCGATAACTGAAACAAAGCTTAACGGTATTTCCATTCAGTATTCTTTCTATTTTTTCTCCATCTTCATTTTCCAAATGAAAGTCTACTAACTTTACATCTCCGGTTCCGCTACGGTCTTTGCGTTCAGTAAGTGACTTATCAGCATATTTCTTTTGGAAGATTTCACTCTCGTAAAATTGGATCGATTCCTGTATTGGCCCCTCAAAAATTATATTTCCCTGGTCTAATACGATACCCCGCCGGCAAATGCTGCCAACGGCCCCCAGATTATGGCTAACGAATAAAACTGTTCGCCCTTGCCGAGTGATATCTGACATTTTAGCCAGGCACTTTGTTTGAAATATTGCATCCCCAACAGCGAGAACCTCATCTACCAACAGTATCTCCGGATCCATGTGGGCTGCTACGGCAAAGGCTAGTCTCATATACATACCACTGGAATACCTTTTTACGGGAGTATTAAGGAATTTTTCTATTTCGGCAAACGCTACAATATCATCAAACTTTTTGTCAATCTCAACTTTTTTCATCCCCAGGATTGCTCCGCTTAAGTAAATATTCTCTTTTCCCGTAAGCTCCGAATGAAAACCGGCCCCCACTTCCAGCAGAGAGCCGACTCGACCGGTAATTCTGGCCTCTCCTTCTGTCGGCTCAGTGATCCGTGATAGTATTTTTAAAAGAGTCGTTTTTCCTGCTCCATTTCGTCCGATGACTCCCAGGACTTCTCCTTGTTTAACCTGTAAGGAGATATTCTTCAGCGCCCAGATTGATTCCGGTTCAGCATCAACACCTGAAGTACTATGCGCAAAAGCGTTTCTTACTTTCCGAAGTGGCGTTAAAACCTTATCAGTTAACGATTCTCGGAAAGTCCTGCCCTTCTCCGTAGCGCCTATTTTATACTGTTTGCTTAGATTTTCTATATTGATAGCAATATCATTCATTACAAAAATGCCTTAAATTACTAATTCTCACGCAAAGACACCAAGAGTTAACAATGTTTTTATCTCTAAATAATTCTCTTTAAAATAAAGATTCTTTTAGAGTCCCAAAGTATACCTTAAAGTTTTATCAACTTTTATCATTGGTAGTATTCCAATAGCACGGTCGATTTCAGTGTGAGCAATGGTGGCAAGATTA
The DNA here is from genome assembly GCA_021777035.1 of Candidatus Scalindua sp. Taxonomy (GTDB): domain Bacteria; phylum Planctomycetota; class Brocadiia; order Brocadiales; family Scalinduaceae; genus Scalindua. The sequence goes on from JAIQZR010000148.1 coordinate 54,152, forward strand.
TCTGTCATAATTACAGAATCTGAAAGCAAGCCTGATTGTTGACCTTCAGGAGTTGAAAGTTGAACAATAATGCGACTTGGGTGTTTTGAACGAAATAATCTACTCGTAATCATTGCAACGATGACTTGTTGTAATCCAGTTTCAAGCTTATTTGCTTGCACAATTATAGCTGGTCGAGATTTAGCGGTACGTAAATTTGAATTTGGGAAAAGCACCAAGACAATACCACCTCGTTTAAATGTGAGATTTGGATTCATCATAATTATCGTAGATATTCATTTCAGAACTATCCCAATCTTCTGCGAATGTAGAAAGCCGGCCTCGTAAATCTGCGGCCTGTTTCTCATCTATTCCATGTTCATGTAAATCTATATGCTTAGATTTAAGAAATGTTACAATAACTCGTGTTTCATTATTCACATCTTCTGGAACTTCTGTCAATTCAATTTTTCCATTACGGTATATACCTTCGATCGCATTAAGCATAAGCAACCCTCCTTTCGTTTCTTGAGCAATAGTATTACAATGTTTGTATCAAGACTAATCTTTCCACTCACTCTGGTTTTTCCTTTCAAATTCCTCATCTATAATCTTTATCATTTTATTTGAATCTTCTTCGTCAAGTATGCTAACAAACCGTAACATGGAAGTTGAATTTTTTCTTTTGCAGTAGAAACAATTATTTCAACCTCAATCCATTCAATTTGTCCTAACGGTTTCAAAATGCCCTGTTTGTATATGGCATAAATGGTCTGGAGCATTTTAACAGTTTTAATTAAAATTTTAATAGTTTGTCTGCTTTAATTCTTGCCAATTATAAAATTGTCCGCAAGCTAATTGCAATAAATTTTTGTAATTAGCCTTTCGCTTTTCTTGCCCTTTTTGCATAAACCTTGAAATCCCTGTGCCTTAGTCTCTTTCATATGAATTAATACTTCCTTCGATCACACAAGTATGTGTAGTTATGATAAACTACTATTGGCCTAGTATAAGGGCTAAAAGGCATCACCTCTTGCATAGATAACAATATTACAGTGCTATTTATAGCAGTATATAGTATGAAGCCATATGAAACGCACTATAAATTAGCGATCAACAGGGGCTAATTTATATTATGTCAGCAAATGACTTTTCCATCCTCTTGAAATAAAAGGTGCCACTGATTAGAAGGCTCAGCGAAACCAGTGCAGAAACGAAAATCATGGCACCGGGAGCTGTCTCTGTGCCTAGAAGAGCCCACCGGAAACCTTCTACCACACCTACCATGGGGTTAATGCCGTAAACAGTTTTCCACGGTTCTGAAAGTAAACTACTGGGATAAGCAATCGGAGTTGCGAATAACCAGAACTGAGTTAAAAACGGGATAATGTATCTGACGTCACGGAATTTTACATTCAGGGCGGATAACCATAATCCTACACCTAATGCCGTAGTTAACCCAAGAAGTAAAAAGAACGGCAGCCATATAACGGAAGTAGTTGGGCAGATTCCATAATAAAAAATCATACCCAAAAATACCATAAAGGCTATTGCAAAGTCTACG
>JAIQZR010000149.1 GCA_021777035.1 Candidatus Scalindua sp.
TTATTTTAACTGTAAGTTCTATTATTTGTTTTAAAAGAGGTAAATTTTATGAATTCAAAATGGATTGCGGCAGTTGTTATTATTTTTGGCTTGCTGACCATGTTTTTTATTTTTGGCTGGTCTACTGTATTAAAATCTTCACTAATATTTGCGTGCATTGTCTTGATTGGGTGCGTTCTTTTGCAATCAGGAAAGGGCGGTGGCCTGGCGGCTATCGGCGGCTTGGCGGATCAGTCAGCCATGGGAACACAGACAGGTGGTATTCTGGCCAAAATTACTTACCTTGTAGGAGCGGTATTTATTGTTGCCACACTCTTTTTGACAAAACTAACATTGAACTCAATACATGGAACAGACACTCTTCGAAGAGAGGAGATGTCTACATCTCTTCAGCATGAACATGCTGGTCATGAAGAAGTGGCTGATGAACATGCAGGTCACAACCACGCCCCTGGCGAACATGTGGATCATGCCGTTGCGGTAGAAGAGGTTAAGTCCGCAGGAATGAAGGCTGTAGACGTTGTCAGTGAAGGACTAAAAAGCAAAGAAACTAAAGTTGAATCAATAACTGAAGAAAGTAGAAATGATTAAGAGTATGACAGGTTTCGGTCGATCGGAACTGAAGGATGAAAAGAAGACAATCACTGTTGAACTGCGCTCTGTAAATAATAAATATTTGAAAACCAGCATTAGAGTACCGGAATTGCTAACAGGGTTTGAAGATAAGATAGAGAGACTTTTAAAGGCAGAGCTAGTTCGTGGAACAATTAACCTGACAGTAGAATATAAAACATGTGATCAGGTGCCAAAGTGTGTGATTAATAAAGACATACTAAAAGAGTATTACAACATAATAAACGAAGCACGAACAGAAATTGCCATTCAACAGGATATCACATTGGATAGTCTTATTTCTCTTCCTGGTGTTTTGGAATATAAAAAGAATTCTGGAGATGAGAAGACGGAGAATGATGGTTTCTGGCAAGAACTGGAACAGTTGATTAAACTTTCGGTTAATGACTTGAAGGGGATGAGAGCGGCTGAGGGCCAAAATCTACGAATTGAAATAGATAAGTGGAAGGATAAGATTTCTGTGTTGCTGGATGGAATAGAAGCGATGGCACCTAAGGTTGTTTCAGAGTATAGCTGTCGAATTCAGGAGCGGGTGGCGACTCTACTTGCAGGCACGGATAGTAAAATTGAGAAAAGTGATTTACATAAGGAAATCGCGATCTTTGCGGACAGGTGCGATATTACTGAAGAATTGGGGAGGCTTAGGAGCCATATTTTATTATTTAATAATGTGATGGATAACGAAGAACCTAATGGTAGGAAATTAGAATTTATAGTGCAGGAAATGTTTCGAGAGGCAAATACAATAGCATCCAAAGCAAACAACTCCAATATAATTAAAGACGTGATTTCAATTAAGACAGAGATTGAAAGAATAAAGGAACAGGTATTAAATATAGAGTAGTCCGCAAGTTGATACAGTAAGTCAGAATGTGATAGTGTCAGTGAATAAAAAAAACAGTAACTTGGTAATAATTTCGGGTCCGTCAGGAAGTGGTAAGACCTCTATTTGTAACGAACTGACGAAAAATCCTAAAATAAAACAATCAGTTTCTTATACGACGAGAAGCCCCAGAGATGGAGAGAGAGAAGGTGTTGATTATTGCTTCGTAGAAAGAGATGCTTTTGAAAAACTAATCAAGGAAAACAAATTTATAGAATATGCTGAATATTGTGGTCATTTATACGGAACACCAATTGGGCCAATTAGAGAAGTAACTGGCAGTGAAAAATTATTCTTACTGGCTATAGATGTTAAAGGGGCAATGCAGGTTATGAAGAAAAGGCCTGATGCCGTTTACGTTTTCATAATGGCACCCGATGATGAGACTCTGAAATTTAGATTGAAAAACAGACTTACTGAAGATGATGATACGATAAATCAAAGGTTTATGGTCGCCAAGGAGGAGATGAAATCCAGCAAACATTATGATTATTGTATTATTAATGACAGATTAGACGATGCAGTTGAAGAGATTGAAGGGATTTTGCGAATATAGTTTCTTTTGTTATATTATCTTGTGAGTAGATTCTGGCAGTCACAAATGACTTGTAGATTCTCCATTTAGGATGATAGATGACTCGGTAAACTGTGTGGTGATAAGTAAAATCTGATCTTGATCTGAAATGACTAAAAATATAATACTAGGTGTCACCGGTAGTATTGCTGCATTCAAGGCTGCAATAATAGTTTCCAGGCTAAAGGGTTTGGGCTTTGATATTACCGTAGTAATGACGCAATCTTCACAAAACTTTATTCACCCACTGACGTTCAGAACGCTTTCCCAAAACAAGGTTGTTACAGATATTTTTATTGATGAAAGTGTGTACGACCCTCACCATGTTTCCATTGCATACAAAGCAGATATAATAGTAATAGCACCGGCTACCGCTAATATTATTGGAAAACTGGCATCCGGTATAGCAGATGATGCATTAACCAGTACTGTTATGGCCTCAAACGTTCCTGTGGTAATCGCACCTGCAATGGAAGAAAATATGTACAAGAACCCGATAACACAAAGGAATATAAGTATTCTTCAGGAAGTTGGATATAAATTTATCGAACCGGAAAAGGGCAGATTGGCTTCCGGACGAACTGGCGTTGGGCGTTTGGCAAATGTGGAGTTAATAATCCAGGCAATAATTGATGAGCTTCAAGATAAATCATCTAGTGGTTGATTGACCATATAGACGATGTTAACGGGTGGGAATGAAGTGATGCAAAAAATTAAACTAAAAATAAAGAGAAAAAAAAGTTGCGAAGACCTGCCGTTGCCAGGCTATATGAGTGAAGCGGCAAGCGGCATGGATCTCTACGCAGCAGTTGAGAATCAAATAGTCGTAGAAATAAATGAAATCAAATTAATACCTACTGGGATATTTATTGCCCTGCCATTTGGTTACGAGGCACAGGTCAGACCGAGGAGCGGACTGGCATTAAAATATGGAATAACACTAGTGAATTCGCCAGGGACGATAGACAGTGATTACCGGGGAGAAATAGGTATTATTTTATGTAATCAAGGCAGAGATAAATTTGTAGTAGAAAGAGGAATGCGTATAGCACAATTAGTGGTTCAACCTGTTGTCCATGCTGAACTCGAAGAAGTGGAGGATTTGGATGAAACTAACAGAGGAGAAGGTGGTTTCGGGCACACAGGGCATTAATTAAAAGGTAATCAATAAGGCAATCATGCTAAAAAGCTGTTTGTAAAGTAATCATCTGGCAGCAGTATTTATTAATCTAGAAGAAGCTGATTTCTTATGGAAAGAACAAGGATTTTTCACTCGGCATATTCAATTATCATTTGCACAGTTGGGATATTTATTTTAATAAGTATCGTAACTTTTTCACCGAATGACCCTCCATTTGCGAACTATCCAGTCAACAACCCTGTACAAAATTATTGTGGAAAGATAGGGGCCGGTGTTTCCAGCTGCTTGCTGGCATGTATAGGAATAACCTCTTATATTTTTGCATTGTTGATAGGTGCGTTGGGAGTTTCGCTATTTATAAAGAAGAAGATTGAAATTCTATGGGTGAGAATGTTTGGTGGGCTCTTACTTATTTTTTCGATCTCTCCAATATTGGGAATTCTTGATAATTTTGCAAATTTATTCCCATATCCACTTAAAACAGGTGGTATTGTTGGAATGATTGCTGCATTTAGACTAAGAGAGTACCTGGGCATTCCTGGGGCCAGTATTCTACTGGCAACGGGATTTGTTATTTCCATAATGCTTATTTCCAATAGGTCATTAGAGACCTCTTTTGGTTGGGCATATAGGCAAATCAGAAAGGTGTTTATTTTAAAAGCACTGGTAAAAAATAATGCTCAAGTCTACTCCGATAAAGATATGAAAGCGGACGCATTTGAAACAGAAGAGGATATTGCTGAGGGAGAATATGATCTTGATAGTGTCGCTCTACCACTGCCGTCTGAGGAGCGACAACCAGGAATGAAGGCATCTTCGTTACATAGTGTGCTTGAAGATAATGCTCAAGTCCATTCCGATAAAAATATGGATGTTACTGAGGAAGAAGACGATCTTGATAGTGTTGCTGCAACACTCCCGTTCTTTGAGTTACCGTCAAGAGCGAAAACTTCTGTGTTAAAAGAGAAAGAACTCAATGTGCCTAAAGACAAGCACAATCAGTTTAAAGACAAAGACTATGCCCTTCCTCCGATTTTACTATTGGATCCTCTTAAGAAGCATAAGCTTGACAGTGATGAACATGCAATGGGGAAAGCGAATATATTAAAGAATACCCTGGAGCAGTTTAAGATTCTTGTTGTGGTAGTGGGCCTGGAAAAGGGACCCTCTGTGACCATGTATGAATTGGAATTAGCACCTGGCACAAAGGTAGGAAAAATATCAAATCTTTCTGATGATATTGCAATTGCACTGAAGGCACCAAGTATACGAGTTGTTGCACCTATTCCAGGAAAATCTACTATTGGAATAGAGGTGCCAAATACTCATAGAAAACCTGTACAGATGCGCGAAATGTATGAAACGGCAAGAGAAGATATTCACAAACGTACAATACCATTGCTATTAGGCAAAGACATTGCAGGGCACCCTTTAATATCAGATCTTGCAGCTATGCCTCATTTATTAGTTGCAGGTACTACCGGTTCAGGAAAATCCGTATGCCTGAATTCTATAATTTTGAGTATACTTCTTTTCCAAAGACCTGAAGAGTTGAAATTAATATTGATAGACCCTAAGATGGTGGAATTTTCAGCCTTTAAGGATATTCCACATTTGATTGCACCTGTTGTAACTGATATGAAAAAGGCGGCAGGGGTTCTGGAATGGGCGGTCTCTAAGATGGACGAACGATATGCTCTTCTGGCAAGGGCTGGCGTTAGGGATCTGGCCGGATATAATAAATTGAGTGACTCTGAGAAACGGAGGAGATTAGACCCTGAAGGGGATATAGGTCTTGGTGATATACCATTTTACATGCCTTGTATGGTAATAGTTGTTGATGAATTAGCTGATTTGATGATGGTTGCTTCAAAAGAGGTTGAGGCTTCAATTATAAGACTATCTCAGAAATCCAGAGCAGTTGGTATTCACCTGGTAGTCGCGACGCAAAGACCGTCTGTTGACGTAATTACCGGCCTGATAAAATCTAATTTGCCATCAAGGATCTCATTTCATGTTTTTTCAAAGGTTGACTCGCGTACAATTTTAGATCAAAATGGAGCAGAAAAACTGCTAGGTAAGGGAGATATGCTGTTTCTGCCTCCAGGAACTTCAAAGCTCTCCAGAGTGCAGGGGGTATATATCAGTGATGAAGAAATCAACAGGATTGTTGATTATCTTAAACAAGTAGCCCTTCCGGAATTCAGCCCGGAATTAAAGGTATGGCAGGGTTCTATAAAAAATAGTAATGATGTAAAAGATGAACTTTATGAAGAAGCAGTAAGAATTATATTGGAAACACAGCGTGGTTCTGTATCGTTACTACAGCGAAAATTAGAGATAGGTTACTCTCGTGCCGCCAGATTAATAGATTTGATGGCTGAAGATGGAATTGTTGGTGAATATAAAGGAAGTCAGGCAAGAGAGGTATTTGTTTCGCTCGATGATTGGGAGTCACAGAAAAAGTAAATAAACTTACAAATTTGTTCGTCAGCTTCTCTTTCGAGAGGATCCGGATACTGTGTCACTCTCAAAAGAGAAACTGATTATATGCAGATAACAAATGTTGACGTGTTGTAGGTTAGATTAAGCGAAGTGAACCCACAATTTTTCTAAATAATTATAATATGGACACTAAAGATAAAAAAACTGATATACCGCATGGGGGGGGCAGTTTAAAAAAAAGTGTTATCTTTAATATACCAAACAGAATAACGCTTTCACGGCTCTTTCTTGCTATTGTATTCTTTGTTTTTCTCACATACAGGTATTATAATGTGGCTTTTGTTATATTTTTAGTAGCGGCTGTCACAGACTGGTTGGATGGGTATTTAGCCAGGAAATGGGAACTATCGACAGACTTGGGGCGTCTTGTTGATCCTTTTGTTGATAAGGTTATTATCTGTGGTACTTTTATTATCTTTGTGCACCTTGCAAAAGATATTATTGCACCATGGATGGTAATTTCGATAGTGGCCAGAGAGTTTCTGGTTAGTAGTATAAGGGGTTTTTCCGAATCAAAAGGTATTAAGTTTGCGAGCAATATGTGGGGAAAGACTAAGATGTTTATTCAATCATGGACTATTTGTGCCGTGATTCTCTACTACGCATACTTTGAAAATGTATGTTGGGCAGAATATATGGTTTCTGTCTTCATATGGATCACAATTATAGTTACCATTGGTTCGGGTATAACATACGTCTACTCAGCAAAGAAAACTTTACTGGCTGCTTAATGAATTAACAGCCAGTAAAATATTTCCAATTTAACAGTTATTAATACATATATCTCTATATTGAAAAGTGCTGTTTTTCAAGATACTGAATCACTCTTTCACAACAAACATTCCTTCCAGGTTGCCCATCAGCACCACTTTGATTCTATCGTGCCAGAGTTTGCCAAACTCCTTAATTTGTTCATCAGTGCCGCTTCCACTAACAGATAGAGGCATTAACTCTCCCATCTTTGGATCGGAGGGGAGCATACTATTGTTGTATGATACTTCAACCTTTTTCCCGTTATCAAGCCTTTCAAAGATTGCCGAACATACTGCACCTGCAGGGGCGTCACTGCTTTCGTCAAAAGTCAATAGATTGTACCTGTTAAATTTGCCTCCTCCTAATCCATGAAATCCACTTTCTCCAGCAGCGCCAGTTATGAGTGTAACAACCTGAGAAATTGGGCCATTAACCTTGTATCCGATACCTCCCCTAAATGTCACTTTGATATTTCCTCTAACCGGTATTTCATCTCCATGGAGATGTTTTAACGCTATCTGTGTTAATCTATACGCTCCTGAGACTGCAGGACAGGAATGGCCGGCAGTTTTTACAGCATCTTCATATCCATACACAAATGGCTCATCTTTGCCCATGGCGCCTAAAGCAACTGCAAGAGGATCTTTCATTTTAATTAGTTCCACCTGATCAATGAAATCTATGTTAAATCTTGTCTGGCCTTCTGCCATAACTTTTCCTCCAAATATAATTGTTAAAAACAAAAAAGATAATAAAATATTCAAGCATACGAACAATTTAAGTTTTGGTTGTTTCAATGTTTAATACTCCTCTCATTGGTCTGCTTATTATTAGTTCTAAAGCGAAATCCTTTTATGACAATTACGTATGATCCTATTCCGAGCGCCAGGTTAAAAAGGTTAAGAGGTAGTGGTAACAGTTTAAAACCGAGAAATACTGTTTCCAATAGAAGCATTGTACCTAAGCAAAAGTAAAAAAAAACTAAAAACCAGTTCAATCCGGCTATAGTTTTTTTACAATTTGCACATTCGTACGTATTCCTGGTGCAGGATGGTATAAACCCATAAATGATACCTGTCATTTCTTTAAATTGTAATGGGTTTGAACACTCCGGGCACTTTTTCATAATTAATTGTTCCTATATAAAGCAATTAATTATAGATGCAGTATATGAAAAATCAACTTCTAAAATGTTATATGGGAAGTAACGTCATAATTAATTGCGATGTGAGTGTTTGAAATGCTTATCGTACAGCTTTGAATATTCAAAATTCCTGGAGAGTACATTGCCAACAATAATAATTGCTGTTCTTTTGATACCATTTTGAATTGTCGCATCGACAACATTGCCAAGATCGGAAGTAATAATTTTTTCATCTTTCCAGCTTGCCTTATAGACTATCGCAACTGGGCAATCATTGCCATAGGCGGGCTTAAGTATGTCTGTGACCCTCTTAATCTCTTTAACGCTTAGAAATATACAGAGAGTTGCCTTTGTTTTTGAAAGCGTTTCTAATTTTTCTGTTTCAGGTACAGGTGTTCTCCCCTCAATGCGTGTTATAATAATGGTTTGTGATACGCCAGGTAAAGTAAGTTCCTGTTTCAATGCTGCCGCTGCTGCAAGAAAAGAACTTACACCGGGTATCACTTCATAATCAATATCACGTTTATCCAGTTCCAACATCTGCTCTTGAATTGCCCCGTATATTGATGGATCTCCTGTGTGCAATCGAGCAACATCTATATTCTTCTCCTTAGCTTCTTCCATTACGGTAATGATCTCTTCAAGGGCCATGGAAGCGGAATCATATATCTTAGTATCTTTACGGCAATAATTAAGGATTTCTTTATTTACCAACGATCCCGCATAGATACAGTAGCCGCAAGATTCGATTACTCTTTTGCCTTTAACAGTTATCAGTTCAGGATCACCTGGGCCAGCGCCAATAAAATATACTTTCATATAGTTATCCGGAGAATGCAAATCTAATAATGAAGTAGAACACAACAGTGATTGCGGCCCCTGCAGGAATTGTAATCACCCAGGAAATGAGTATGTCCCGAAGAGTAGACAGATTTAGGGAGTTTAAGCCTCTGGCAAGGCCAACGCCAAGGACTGCCCCTACCAGTGTATGTGTGGTTGATACCGGTAATGCCAGCTTGGATGCTAATACTATTGTTATTGCGGCACCGAATTCGGCTGCAAAGCCTCTCGTTGGAGTTAGTTCCGTGATACATTTTCCAATTGTTTCAATGACACGCCAACCCCATGTGGCAAGCCCGATAACAATACCTAACCCGCCCAGCAGGAGGACTAACATTGGAACCTGGGCTTCCATTCCAATCACACCTGATTTTATTGCAGAGAGAATTCCTGCTAAAGGTCCAATCGCGTTAGCTACGTCGTTAGCTCCATGAGCAAAAGCGACAAAGCAGGCGCTCAAAATTTGCAGATAGACAAAAATCCTTTCTACAGTTAAATAATCGGTACTTACGTGCTTTATATGAGAGTACTTCTCTAATTGATTTGAAATATTTTCTGAGTTATTTAATATTTTAGTGACTTCATCAGAAAGTTCTCCAGTGGTGGATTCCTTTATCCTTCTCAAATGCATTAGCACCTTCTGCATACTTTTTTCAACCTTGGGGTCAATATGATCGTCTTGTTTCGTTTCTGACACGGAAGATTTTATTCTATTTACCAAAATGAAACTTATCAGAGCACCAATTAGTCCAACTTCGCTGGCAAGAATTAGGGCATCTTCGAGTGTAAGATCCATGTGGAGGTTCTTTAAACCCTTGAAAACCATCACCAGTGTTAAAACACCAAGGACAAAGAATACCAGAAAAGGCGTTATCCTCTTTGCTGATTGTACAGGCATTTTGGAATAAAAAATTATCCTCCTCAAGAGACAAAATATCAGAAAAGAGATTGTTCCACTTAGGAGAGGTGATACTACCCAGCTTGCTGCTATCTGTGAAACAGTGTCCCAATGAATGGAGGAAAAACCACTGAATACAATTCCGAATCCCAGTACAGAACCAACGATTGAATGCGTTGTAGAAACAGGCCAACCTCTATATGACGCAATGTTGAGCCATGCTCCTGCTGCCAACAGCGCTGCCATCATACCATAGATATAACTGTTTGGATCTCCGGTAAAGACAACTGGGTCAATAATCCCTTTTCTGACAGTGTTCGTGACATGGGAGCCAACTAAAAATGCACCGGCAAATTCCATAAGTGCGGCGACAACAATAGCCCATTTGAGGGTTAATGCTCCTGAGCCAACAGATGTGCCCATGGCATTAGCGACATCATTAGCGCCAATATTCCATGCCATATAGAAGCTGATGACTAAAGCAAGAATAATGAGTATGGTTTCAGGGGTCAAGGTGATATCTCTCTAGTATTATTCAAGATCTAGTAAATTGCGGATACGGTGGGCTAATTTTTCAGAAGTGTTGGATAGTGTTCTAATCTCTTTTAGAATTAATAACCACAGATGGAGTTCGCCATGAGTAAACTGGTCTTCATTGCTGAATA
>JAIQZR010000150.1 GCA_021777035.1 Candidatus Scalindua sp.
ACCATTCGATTCTAACAGCAGGCGACACACTTCATTTGCGGCTGTTGATGTAATCCCCGAAATAGATGCTGAAATAGATATAGAAATTAACGAAAAAGATTTAAAAATAGATACTTACCGTTCTTCCGGCGCAGGAGGCCAACACGTCAACAAAACATCTTCTGCCGTGAGAATTACATATATGCCAACAGGCATAATAGTACAATGCCAGAACGACAGGTCTCAGCATAAAAATAGAGCAACAGCCATGAAAATGTTGAAATCTAAGCTATATCAAATAAAAGAGAAGGAACGTGAGAAGGAATTTTCAAACGCATATGATGAAAAGGGAGATATTGCGTGGGGCCACCAGATAAGATCGTATGTGCTGCAACCCTATACAATGATAAAGGACTTGCGAACAGGAGCAGAGACCGCTAAAACGCAATCATTCCTTGATGGAGAAATTGATGATTTTCTTACATCTTATTTGAAATGGAAGATCGGCAAATAGATTTATTTAACTACTTTAATAATTTTTAACTAAGCACATTATAAATATTATGAATACTCTAAAAAAAGTTGATCCTGAAATTTACGCGGCAATCCGAGACGAAGTTAAACGCCAGCAGACTCACATTGAATTGATTGCTTCTGAGAATTATTGCAGTACCGCAGTAATGCAGGCACAGGGTTCAATAATGACTAATAAATACGCTGAAGGCTACCCTGACAAACGATGGTATGCCGGTTGTGGAGAGATTGACATAGCTGAAAAACTTGCAGTTAAGCGGGCAAAGGATATATTTGGAGCAGAGCATGTTAATGTTCAACCGCATTCAGGTTCGTCGGCAAATATGGCCGTATTGTTTTCTTCATTAACTCCTGGGAATAAGATTTTGAGTATGGATCTTTCTCATGGCGGACACCTTACACACGGCTTCAAAAAGAACTTTTCAGGGCAGTTGTACGAAAAAATTACCTACGGTGTAAGTGAAAAGACTGGATATATAGATTATAATGAAGTAAGGAAACTAGCGAAAGAAAGTAATCCGCACATGATAATTGCAGGAGCAAGCGCCTATCCAAGAGAACTTGATTTTGCGGAATTCAAAAAGATTGCGGATGAAGTAGGCGCACTTTTATTGGCCGATATTGCCCATATAGCCGGCTTAATCGTAGCAGGAGTACATCAGGATCCCGTACCACTCGCAGACTTTGTAACGACCTCAACGCATAAAACCCTGAGAGGCCCGAGGGGTGGGATAATTATTTGCAAGTCTAAATACGCTACCAAAATAGATCAGCAAATTTTCCCTGGTATCCAGGGAGGACCATTAATGCACGTTATAGCTGCAAAGGCAGTCGCATTCAAGGAAGCAAAGACTCAAGAATTTAAGGATGCCCAAATCCAGACACTTAAAAACACAAAGGAGCTGTGTAGCAACCTACAAAACAAGGACTATAGAATAGTTTCAGGAGGTACAGATAACCACCTTTTCCTAATAGACCTCTCAAACAAGGATATCTCCGGGACAGAAGCACAGGTAACCTTGGAAAAAGCGGGTATTATTCTCAACAGGAATATGATCCCATTTGACAAAAGAACCGCAAACGACCCAAGTGGAATAAGAATGGGCACACCTTCTGTTACAACACGTGGCATGAAAGAGCCTGAAATGTTAAAAATTGCTAACTGGATTGATCTTGCACTAAATGCCAGTGATGATGACAATAAATTGAAAGCAATTAAAAGTGAGGTAGTGGCGTTTTGTGCAACTTATCCTATCTATAAGGATCTCACAGATTTTGAAGATTAATTTTTTTTCAAACAATTTCCCCTCCCTTAAACCTCAATACAAATGAACTAATCCTTCTATGGAAAAGCAAAAAACAATAAGGAAAATCGCAGTTCTTGGCACAGGCGGTTGGGGTACTGCTCTTTCACTTGTGTTGCACAGCAAGGGACACAATGTTACTCTTTGGGGATCAACACCAGACTATGTCGATTTTTTAAAGAAACATAGAGTAAACAAAAAATACCTGAAAGATGTCCCACTCCCGCCTGACTTACAAATAACTTCGGATTTAGAAGCGGTACAACAAGGAGCCAATATAATAGTAGTTGCCATTCCTACGCCTTATGTCAGAAAAACCATTCAGCCATTAAAAAATAGCTACGTAGCCGGGACACCAATAGTAAGCGTAATAAAAGGAATTGAAAACGAAACACTCATGCGCGGAAGTGAAATACTCAGGGATGTATTTGCAGAACCACCAATTGCTCTACTCCTTGGTCCAAGCCATGCAGAAGAAGTAGCAAGAAATCTGCCAACTACGGTTGTGGTCACATCTGAAGATATTAAACTGGCAACTGAAATCCAGGAGATATTTATAACTGAACACTTTCGTGTATATACAAACCGTGATGTAATAGGTGTCGAGATTGGGACTTCAGTTAAAAATGTAATAGCGATTGCGGCAGGAATATGTGACGGACTCGGTTTTGGTGATAATTCTAAAGCAGCCCTGATAACCAGAGGGCTGGCAGAAACTACACGGCTGGGAGTTGCAATGGGTGGACAGAGAGACACTTTTTCAGGACTTGCGGGGATCGGGGATCTAATAACTACCTGCGTAAGCCCCTACGGTAGGAATCGCCTGGTTGGCGAGCTAATTGCTAAAGGCAAAAAACTATCCCAGGTTTTGGAAGAAATGAACCAGATTGCAGAAGGAATACTGACCACAAAATCGGTTTGCGAATTAGCAAAAAAATATAACGTTGAAATGCCGATTACAAAGGAAATTTTTAACGTACTCTTTGAAGACAAGAACCCAATGAAAGCAGTAAAAGAGCTAATGCTTCGTGAACCTAAATCAGAAATAGAAGGAATAAATCAAAAATAGTAATATCGTATTTAGATGCGGTAGGCATAATCACCACCGGTATCATCACTTTTCAGATCCCAGATCTTTTTCAGAAGGCAGATTGCCCAGTTCTTCCAAAAAATCTTGAATATCAAAATCATTCGAACCCTCTTCTTTTAACTCTAAAACACTTTTATCTATTGCCCCAGATGAAACAGTCGGTTCTTTTCCCTCTAATTTCACATCTTCTTTCTCTTCTGATTGCACCGATGAATCTTCTTCCTTCATTTCATCGAACAAAGCATCTTCTTCATCTACAGCCTTAGATTCACCAGAAGATAAATCGCCAGCAGGCTCTCCTCTCAAGAATTCCTGTAAATCGAAATCAGCCGGATCCTCCACTTCTACCGCTAATCCTACACCTTCTTTCTCTTCAAATCCTACCGATGAATCTCCTTCCTTCATTTCATCTGAAACAACGTTGTCTTCAAGAGCAGCGCCTGGTTCATCAGAGAATGAAATATCAAGAGGCTCTTTCTTCAGAAATTCCTGTATATCAAAATCAGCCGGATCCTCACCTTCTACCTCCAATCCCACATCTTCTTTCTCTTCAAATTCAATCTCTGATTCTTCTTCCTTCATTTCATGCAAAACTACACCTTCTTCAACTGTAGCCGCAGACTCGCCAAAAGATGAAACACTAGCAGAGTTTTCCTTTGTTTGTATGGGACTAGCCAGCCCACCTAAGATATCTTGATCTTTGTCCGGAACGCCCAGATCTATTTCCCTCAATTCCTCTGTTTTTTCAGAAGTTAAACTCCCGACAGGCACTTCTTTCATACGCAAAGAATCAACCAGTTTTTCCAATACCGAAGCCGTTGTAATTTTTTGGGTTCGAAGTGCTTCACTAACCATATCATCCATCTTATTAAAAGCCTCTTGGACTTTTGTATCAATAGCGGTTTCTATTTTACTTACAACCTCTTTTTCATCGTCAGCCTTTTTTGCATTTAGCTCCTCAATTTTTAAAGCAATTTCTGCCCTTACGTCTTTTATGTCTGCGGCGGACTTCGCATTGATTTCGGCCTTAGTGCTCTCTATATTATATTCAATTTTCTCAAGATTAATAACTGACGACTCTCCCATAGAGATTTTTTGAGATTGAAGTACTTCACCAACCCTGTCATTCACCTTATTTAAAGTTTCTTGGGCTTTTGCACCAATAGCAGTTTCTATTCTTTTTATAAGTTCTTTTTCTCTATCTACGATCTTCTTTAAAATTAATTTTTCAATTATCGTAGTAATTTCGGCCTTTACGCCTTTTATCTCTGCATCAAGTTTTGTAGTAATTTCGGCTTTAATATTCTTTATCTTTGCTTCAATTTTCCCATCATTAACAACTGGCATTCCCTCCAGCTGCACTTCCAACTCTGCGGCATTCTGTACAACTTTATCTTTCTTCTTTTTTATCGCTTCTTCTATACTAAAAAAATCATCTACCACATCAGGAGCATGCCTTTTTTCTTCACTGCTGCTACTACCATCATATGGATTTGTTGATTGCATATATTTCCCTCCTCTCATTTTCCTGCTTTTTACAGATTTAATGTATAAAAGCAAGGCGATGATTCCAATAAAAATTGCGGCAATAACAACCAAGCGCAAGTTGCCTTCTACGCTAAAGCCTCCACTGCCTTCAATCTGACTCAAAAAAAACATAATATTCATATTAACCTTCAAGCTAAATAAACGCCGGTACTTGATTTGCGGTTTTATGGCCACATGCCTTATACCGAAAATACCAGCCCTGGTTATTCGGGCGGAATTAATAAAAATCTGCCCAAGAGCCTATGATCGCTAATGGTACTCATGCGCCATAGTATAGTCAAGTATTTTTCTTAAGCCAATGAAGCCAAAATATAAATGGTGGAAGTCAATATTGTATGTTCTATATGCTAAAGTAAAGCATTAAAGCAAACCACCATCTGGTTACATTTGTGACTTACGCAACATTATCTTTTTCTATGAATTATTTGAAGTGTGTTTGGTACCATTTCTCGAAAAAAACAGTATCCATGGAAAAAGGCCTAATCCTTGATATGGTCTTATCAGATACAAATTGGTTCCTTACGCTATTTCCCCAACAGTAAAGCAATGCAAATAAATTTTTCACATATTCTTTTCTTTCTTCTGCCCTTGCTTTAGGAGGCAAATCTATTTTCGCATGACCATTTTCTGTATTAAGATAGTTGCGCAAGTTTTCATAATCTCTATCTGCCCTTTTTTCCAAAAGAGTTTTTGCGTTGTTAGATATAACAGTGTCAAGGCAGTGCCTTTCTTCATATGTTTGCATTCTTTCGTATTCAAATAAAAAGGCATCTACGATTTCTATTGGAGTCGCCTTACTATTTGATTCGAATTGACTAGTGAGCAAAAACTGGATTTTCTCAAACCCTTTAATTAAAAGTGTTTCTTCTGTCTCGTATTGATAGCATACTAAAAACTCGTCAATCGATTTGTGCCTATTTTCTGGATACGGATCAATAGCTTTGCGCACAGCCTTTATTTTATGTTCAGGCACATTTTTCCCTTTTATCAATTCGTCTATAGCGCTATCAATATAACCGTCATACCCCCACTCTCCTAATTTAGCGTTCTTTAAATCAACAAAATTGTTCTCCAGCCCTAAGTCATCAAATGGTGTTTTACCCGCAATTAAATAGAACCCAACGCAACCCAGAGAATATATGTCACCGCTTACGCTATATATTTTTCTCGCCCCTAATGTTTCTGGTGCAGAATAATTAGGGGTTCCATGTGCCCCACCGGAACAAGTCCCTTTCCCAAGATTAGGATCCCCCGTTCTACTTCCGTCTATGTAGCCCGCACTTCCAAAATCACCAAGTTTAGCCAGTCCGCCATGAAATAGATATATATTCGAAGGTTTTATGTCTCTATGCAAGTATCCCTGGCCGTCATTTAAATTATGGACTGCAGATAATCCAGTAGCAATCCTTTCAATTATTGAGTCCATTAAGGCTTCAGGAAACTCATCCTTATACTTTCGCCTCTTTAATAATGTAAGATTATGATCCGCCAATTCTTCAACTAGAACAGGCACTTTATCCGGTGTTTCAAGACAACCATAATATGTAATTATTTCAGGAACTCCCTCCTTCATAAGCATCTCTAATATTTCTGCTTCCCTCGCAAAGCGCTCTATAGAGGACTTACAAGGTTCTTTCGGGGATTTCAATGCAACCATATCCCCCTCCTTGAGACCAAAAAATGGTTTACTTACCACCGCCTTTGCTATGTCCGACACAGTTCCACTAGTCTTTACCGAAATACTACTGAATTTATCTGAAAAATAATCTTCTAGCTCATCAGGTTCCATGATTATTAACCTCCTTTGCCCTCAATAAAATGAACGTTATATCATCCTTTCCCGCTAATATTTTTTGTGCAGTATTAATAGAAACTCCTTTATATTTTGAATAGAACAAAGGTACTAAAATAGGATGGTTTGCCCTATTTACAAGTTTACCGGGGATATCCTCGAATCTTTCTTCAGAAACAATTTCAGCAATTTCTAAATTGGATACAGGATCTAAAACCCCGTCTGTTGCAAGCAATAATATATCATTGCCATGTACATTAACCCTATTTGAGTGGACTTTAACGTGTTCATTCCCAATATATTGTTTTAATCTTGCGTCTATTGATCTAATTTTAAGTTCCTCTTTACTACAACCGTTAGATCCACTTTTTACTCGATCATCTTTGGTTAACTGGAACAGAGATTTTGCGCCATGTTGATGATTATTTCCATACAAAAAGGCATGAGAATCTCCCACATTATGGAGATAAGCGATACCATCATGATAAAAAAAAGAGACCATTGTTGTACCAAAATTTTGCAAATCATTCGAATATTCCGCAATTGGATACACTATCTGAGAATTAGTATATTCTATAACTTCCGTAATTCCCTCTTGAATATTTTCAGGGGAACAATCTTTATCTTTAAGCCTCTCGTACAACTTGGTTAATTTATATGCAACCGTTTGTACCGTAATCCTGCTCGCTTCGCCTCCATTTCCATGCCCTCCCAGTCCGTCGGCAACAACAAATATACACCTTTCTGTATCAATATATTTAAAATCATCATTTGTTTTTCTATTCTTATTTATTCCGGAAGTGCTTTCTGATAAAGCATCAAATTCAATACCTTTTTTTGACACCGTAGCACTCTTTTCCTGCATTTTTAAGATTAGATAGTTATAGGCAGCAAAAGTTACAAACCGCTTTGCGGATTTGTAAATTACCAAAATAACAAATCATTAAGAATTATCTATTTCACCTATAAACATTTCACAGATACCTCTCGACAAAATCGAGGATTCATGCCATAAGCTCTTAAGACAAAAATATTATTACTATATATTGTAGCGATAATGACTTTTACCACTATATATATTATTATCTGGTGAAAAGCAATAGTTTTTTTACAATTTTATGTCTAAAAAATTATTCAGAAAATCGACACTTAGTTTTCTCACGGCAATCGTCTGCTATTAAAGGAATGTACAAATATTCTTGAAGATTAAAAACAGCTTGGTATAATGTGCGCCATAAAGATTTTTACATTTAATTTTTGATGTGATTACCTTTGCGGGGCGTAGCGCAGCTTGGCTTAGCGCACTTGAATGGGGTTCAAGAGGTCGCTGGTTCGAATCCAGTCGCCCCGACCATTACCAGCAAAATGGTTATGACTTTTTTGTCATGTTTCAAGTCCTCTTTTTATTCCCAGTTGTAGCCAAATTGTATTCAGCTTCTAAAAACTGCTAACTTAAGTCAAAAATATCAACCTGCTCATAGCAACCGTCGTTACCGGTAAAAACTTTACCCATAAAAGCGTTCTCTATAAATTTATTATTTTGACTTGAAGTTAATATTGTCATAGAATAGAGGCTTGTAGTTTTATAAATCCTGACACATACAACGTGTCACAAGCTCCTATGTAATCAAGAATTAAATGAAAAATACAGACAAAAAAACTCCAAAGAAAACACCCAAAAAACTAAAAACCAAAAAAACCAGTTTTTCTATAGGATACCTGCTCCTTTTCCTGGTATTTTTATACATCATCCAGATGTTCTTGGCACCTAAAGCCGCTGAAATTACTTACAGCCAATTCAGAGAGTATTTAAGTGCGGGAAAGATAGTGGATTGCACTGTTGGAGAAAAAATAATCAAGGGACACTATGCAAGTGTGACATCAGAAAACAATAAGCCAATTGCCTTCATTACTGTACCCGTTCAAAACATCGAACTGGTCAACGAATTAGAAGAAAAGAATGTTGAGTTTAAGGGAGAAGTAGAGAATAATTTTCTAAGAAATATGATTATGTGGTGGGTTTTTCCATTTTTAATTATTGGAATAGCCTGGTTTTTCATATCAAAGAGAATCGGAGGAATGGGAAACCCTTTTGCTTCATTCGGAAAAGCAAAAATTAAACTTTATGCCGCAGACGATGCAAAAAAAACTACTTTTTCGGATGTTGCCGGATGCGAAGAAGCAAAGGAAGAATTGGAAGAAATAATAGAGTATTTAAAGTACCCTCAAAAGTTCCAGAAACTAGGTGGCAAGATCCCAAAAGGTGTTTTACTTATCGGGCCACCAGGAACAGGCAAAACACTCTTGGCAAAAGCTGTTGCAGGTGAGTCTGGAGTGCCTTTCTTTTCAATAAGCGGATCTGATTTTGTAGAAATGTTTGTTGGTATGGGAGCTGCAAGAGTGCGTGATATGTTCGCGCAGGCCAAACAGAAGGCACCTTGTATAGTCTTTATCGATGAACTTGATAGCGTTGGGAGACAACGAGGAGCGGGTCTGGGTGGTGGCCATGATGAAAGAGAGCAAACATTAAATCAGTTGTTAGCGGAGATGGACGGCTTCACTTCAAATAGTGGAGTAATTATCATCGCCGCAACAAACCGACCTGACGTTCTGGACAGTGCATTGCTCCGTCCGGGAAGATTTGACAGACAAGTAACGGTCGATAGACCTGATTTGATTGGAAGAGAAGAAATTTTAAAGGTACACGCTAAGGATGTTAAAATTGAACCTAATGGAAACCTTAATACTATAGCGAAACGCACTCCCGGCTTTTCGGGTGCCGACCTAGCAAATGTCATCAACGAGGCGGCACTACTTGCCGCACGTCGTGATAAAAAATTCGTGGAAATGGTGGAGCTTGAAGAATCTATAGAGAGGGTCATTGCAGGGCCTGAAAGAAAAAGCAGAGTAATAAGTGATGAAGAAAAGCGTATAGTCGCATATCATGAATCAGGCCATACTCTGGTAGCAGCACTATTACCTAATACCGATCCGGTGCACAAAGTATCGATTATTGCGCGAGGTGCAGCAGCTCTAGGCTACACATTACAGCTACCTACCGAGGACAAATATTTAACCAGAGAATCTGAAATACGAGATACTTTGTGTGTTCTCCTTGCGGGTCGTGCCGCGGAAGAAATCGCCTTTAAGGAACTATCCACCGGGGCCTCAAACGACCTGGAAAGAGTAACAAAATTGGCAAGGAGCTATGTATGTAGATTTGGAATGAGCAGGACACTCGGCCCTCAAACATTCGGAAGGCAACAAGGAAATATATTCCTGGGACATGATCTAGTCCAGGAAAAAGAGTTTAGTGAAAAAACAGCAGTAGAAATTGATACAGAAGTAACCCTGCTCATCAAGAATTCTTATACTAAAGCCAAGTCGCTGATTGAAAAAAACAAAGACAAACTTGACCTCCTCGCCAAAAAACTTGAAGAAGAGGAAGTCTTGGAGGCCGAACAAATACTTGAATTGCTAAACATAAAAGAGGAAAAGAAAAAAACTTTCAAGAAGAAAAGCAGTCTAGATGAAGGACAGAAAGCAGACCAACCTGAAAATCATAACTCTGGCAAGAAACCGTCTGGAAGCGAAAAATTGGCATGAACATTCTGCACATCATCGTGGTCTTCTAATTTTTCCATAAGAGAGATGACCTTCCTGCCTTTTATCTCATCAAGCTCGATAAGAGTACTTGGAATCCAACATATACCAGCGGACTCTATTTTTATCCCCTCACCCTGCAGCACATTTTTAACGTTATTATAATCCTTTGTTTCACAGTCAATCTCATATTTCCCATCTTCTACCTGTAAGTCATCGCAACCTGCATCAAGGACAAGCGTCATTAGCTTATCCTCCTCAATTTCTCCAGAGTCAACCGTTATCACTCCCTTCTTCTGAAACATCCATGACACACAACCTGACTCGCCAAGGTTCCCTCCAGACATCTCAAAAATCTTTCTTATCTCTGCTGCAGTCCTGTTCTTGTTGTCAGTCAATATCTCTGCCATAACAGCAACACCATTGGATCCGTAACCTTCGTAAAGGCACTCATAAAGGATTAAATCCGCATTTAACTCGCCCGTACCCTTCTGAATTGCCCGCTCAATATTATCCTTGGGCATATTCTCCGATTTAGCATTATCAATCGCATACTGTAACTTCAAATTCATATCAGGATTGCCGCCACCCTGCCTTGCTGCGGAAGTGATGGCCTTTGCAAGCTTGGAAAATACCTTACCCCTCTTTGCATCTGCCGCCCCCTTCTTATGCTTTATAGTTGACCACTTAGAATGCCCTGACATTACCAACTACCTCTCATTTTTAATAAACAATTGCTATGTTCAGCGTATCACTGAATATGATTACTAACGACCCGCTCTCCAGGTCTTAATGTTTTTTTGGAACCCTCTACCGTCTTTAAACATTCAATCTTATCAAGTCTATTCTGAATTGCTTTCTTAGCTTTTAGCTCACGAGTCGTTTCATATTTTAAATGTGGAGATACTTTCGTCTCTGGTTTTTTCCACAAATCCAGGGCACCTTCCCATTGGCTCTGTGCCTTTTCCCAGTATCCGAGAGAATAATACAGTTCCCCTATATGACCCATAATTTCTGGATCTTTAGCAAAATTTGATGCCTCAATGAGTTTTTGCAATGCAAATTCGATCCTTCCATCATCTTCTTTTGCTAATTTATAATACGCCCAACCTAAACTATCAAGATACGCGGCATTTTCAGGAGCCAAACTCAACGCTTTATTAATCAAATTTATGGCCTTGTCCAATTGTTCTCCCTGCTCAACAAAGAAATAACCCAGAAAATTATTTGCCTGATGGTTGTCAGGATCTATTTTTAATACTTTCTCTAATTCCGCTACCACATTCTTTTGATTATTCATTTCATAATATATATTCGCCAGCATAAAGCGAACTTCACTTAGTGCATCATCATCCTCTTCATTAATTACATTTGAAATTGCCATTTTTAGTGTCTCTACCGCTTTTTTATTCTTACCATTTTTCTGGAAAAGTTGGCTTAAAGTTATATATTCTGTTAAGTCCTTGCTCCCTTTGCCTACATTTTCTTCCAATATTACCAAAGCCTTTTCTCTCTCTAATTCTACATTCGTATATTGTTTTATTTTTTCATAAATATTTGACAAATTAATACGCATAAGCCAGGCATCAGGATCATACTCAATAAAAGATTTGAGCTCCATAATTGCATTATCATAATCATTCAACTCCTCGTAACATAATGCAAGGTAGAAGCTTATGGGCTCAGAATGAGGACTGTATTGTTTGGCTTTAACAAACTCTATTACCGCTTCCTTAATCTTCTTTGCGTCAACATAAATCTGTCCAAGATTATAAAGGATTTTAACGGGTTCATCCGTTAATTCTAAATCAAGTATTTTTTTATATATATTTGCAGCATTGTCGATGTCACCACTTTCCATATAACTATTTGCCAAACGATGCAACATGTCAGAAACGAAGCCCTCATCAATACCATCCACTACTGAAGAATTAGCATGTTCGTATTCTGAAATAGCTCCTTTTTTATTGCCTTCACTTGCATAAATATTTCCAAGCGTATAATGTATACTAAAATCATCAGGCTTTAATTTTGCAATTTTTTCAATATGAAAAATAGCTTCTGCTTTTTTATTCGACTGGAAGTAGCAAGTGGCTAAATAATTGTGTATTCTTTCGGCATTTGGATTTGCCTGCAATGCTTTTTCAAGAAACACAATTGCCTCTTCCCAACGACGATCCAACAGCAGATAAAACCCAGTACAAAAATTCACATAAGGCTCTGTGCTATATAGCAAAAAACCATTTTCACTGTTTTTTTGAGATGCGGCTAATATTATTTTACAGGGAAATGCAAAAGCAAATACAAAAAGCAGCAAAGCGATAATTTTTGTTTTCAGCATGTTATACCTCAATGACGATATTACATTTATGAAAAATCAGGAAACAGTGCCATTTGCAAATTTCACAATTATTTTTATACTCTATGTGTGCAGAATTACTATAAACAAAGCAAGGGCCAGTGTATAACTAAAGTATAACCTTGTTGAGCGGATATTCTATTATCCCCTCCGCACCGACCCGTTTCAGTTCAGGAATAATGTTCCTAACCACTGACTCATCCAATACTGTTTCTATAGCATATCCTGCATCTCCTGAAAGCGGAGAAATGGTAGGTGTTCGCAAAGCAGGTAACTTCTCTAATAAGGTATCTAATCCCTCTTTCGAAATATTCATTTTCAACCCAACCTTGTCACGCGCAATGATTGCGCCATGAAATAAAATTGCCAGGTTTTCTATCTTTTTCTTTTTCCAAGGATCTTCCCATGATTTGTGATTGGCAATAAATACAGTTGCAGATTCTGTTACAGTATCAATAATGCGCAGTTTATTGGCCCTTAAACTGCTGCCTGTTTCTGTTAACTCAACAATAGCGTCAACAAGATCTGGGGTCTTTGCCTCTGTAGCACCATGTGAAAATTCAACCTCCGCATGAATACCTTTCTCCTCAAGATATTTTTTAGTAACATTTACAAGCTCTGTTGATATTCTCTTACCTTGAAGATCATCTACCGATTCAATAGAAGAGTCCTCAGGCACTGCCAAAACCCATCGAACCTTTGTTAGCTGCTGTTTTGCATATACAAGTCTCTCCACACACATCACATCAGCACCAGCCTCTTCCACCCAGTCCTGCCCTGTAAGACCAACATCTATAATCCCTTTCTCAACATAACGAGCCTTATCCTGCGGACGTATTAACCTTACAGACATCTCATCATCATCAATCGACGGATAGTACGATCTGCTGCTTACATAAACCTTGTATCCAGCATTTTTCATCATACCAATTGTCGATTCCTGCAAACTACCTTTTGGTAAACCAAAACTTAACTTATTCATATTCCCCTCAACATTATCTTCTTTAATCGCTTTTTCTATTAATTCCAAAACATGCCCACCCTTCCTTTTACCCTCATCAAGATAAAAGGTCAACGATGGAGTATTTTTCAACTTTAAATGCGTAGCCATTTCAGACTGTATAAATCCCTTTGCATGCTTCAGGGCATATAAGATATCCTTTTGTGCCAACTCATCACCTTTGATTGACACATAGACCTTTGCCGTTCTTAAATCAGGAGAAGGTTCCACCCTTGTTAATGTTGCTGCTAGATTTATCCTTGGATCCTGCAGCTTATACAAGATCACCTTGCTGATCTCTTGTTCAATCAGCCCTTTAACCTTTTCCAATCGTCTCGTCATGATCCTGTATAATTAAAACAAGTCCAGATCATAATCAATTAATTCTACCAGAGGGGGAAAACGGAAGAAATTTATAAGCGAAGACAATGCGCTATTAACGTATTGCCTGCCTGTTCCCGCCATTGCCACACTGATTTCCGAACACCTATGATTATCCTGCAAACCTATTTCAGAAACTGAAACACTGAATTTATTTCTGAGCCTATCCTTTAAACTTTTAATGACAGGTCGTTTATCTTTCAAAGAACGCGAACCTCTCATTGCAATCTTAATGTTTAGAAGCGCCTACGATCATTATATACTGTTCTTGTTCTTTACCCTGTATTATCCAGTCCTTATTCCAAGGTACGTGCTATGTGCTGAATTTCATATGATTCTATTACATCGCCTACTCTTATGTCATCAAAACCCGCAATCCTAACACCGCATTCAAACCCTGCTTTAACTTCTTTCGCGTCATCCTTAACAACCCTTAAAGTTGCAATCTTGCCATCGTACAAAACGACACTGTCCCGTATCAGCCTTACCTGAGAGTTACGCAATATCTTACCACTCTTCACATAACAACCGGCAATATTCCCTATCTTAGAAACCTTAAAGATCTTTCTGACCTCAACACTACCAAGCGCCTGCTCAACCTTGTCTGGCTCCAACAGTCCCTCTAGGGCCGCTTTTATGTCGTTTGTTGCATCATAAATGATTTTATACAATCTAACATCCACGCCACACGATTCTGCAAGCATTTTTGCCTTATCTTCAGGAACAACATGGAAACCAATAACAACGGCATCGGAAGCGTCTGCAAGCAAAATATCCGTCTCCGTAATCCCACCAACGCCGCTATGCAAGATCCTTGTTCTTACCTCTTTAGTCGATATCTCTTCCAACGATTTCTTAAGCACCTCAACAGAGCCTTTAAAATCCGCCTTTAATATTACCTTAATTTCCTTGACTTGACCTTCTTCAATCTTCTTATAAAGATTGTCCAATGTGACATGTTGACGGCCAGAAAGTGCCACTTCCCGCATTTTTCTTTCTCGTTTAGAAGCAATCTCTCTGGCTTTTTGAATATCCTTAATAGCGTAAAATTTGTCGCCTGCTTCAGGACAAATTGATAACCCGGATATCGCAACCGGTGTTGATGGCCCGGCTTCTTTTATTTCTTTTCCATGATCATTATATATCGCTCTCACTCTGCCATATGTCTGTCCACAAAGAACAATATCACCATGCTTTAATGTACCCTCTCTCACCAAAAGGCTTGCAATAACTCCCCTACCCTCATGAACATGTGCCTCCAGCACAATACCCCTGGCTGGTTTCTTGGAAACAGCCTTTAATTCCAAGATTTCAGCTTCCAATAACAACCCATCCAAAAGAGCATCAAGTCCCTTTTTTGCGACAACAGAGGTTTCTATCATTTGTACCTTGCCGCCCCAATCCTCAGGACTTAAATCTAAGGTTGCTAATTGTTGCTTTACTTTTAATACATTTGCTTCCGGTTTATCTACCTTATTTAGGGCAACTACAATAGGCACATTTGCCGCACGTGCATGATTGATCGCCTCCTCTGTTTGCGGCATCACTCCATCATCAGCCGCAACTACCAACACAACCAGATCTGTCACATTTGCCCCTCTTGCCCTCATAGCAGTAAAAGCCTCATGCCCCGGTGTATCCAGAAAAACAACAGATTTCCCATTTGTTTCTATTCTGTAAGCACCTATGTGCTGTGTAATTCCGCCAGCCTCAAAAGACACAATATCAGTTTTTCTAATGCTATCAAGCAAGGAAGTCTTTCCATGATCTACATGACCAAGAAAAGTTACGATAGGCGCCCTTGTCTTTAGATCTACTTCCTGGTCAACGGCTTCTTCTAATGAAAATTCGTCTTCATCCTCTTTTGCCTGCTTCAACTCAATCTCAACGCCATATTCAATACCCAGCATTTCAATGAGCTCACCATCTAGTCCCTGATTTATCGTAGCAAAAATATTATGACCAATCAGCAACTTCGAAATTATATCGCCAGCTTTTACTCCCAAAGCGGCTGACACATCTTTAATTGTCGCAGGCAGTTCTACCGCAACCTTACTTTCTTTTTCCTTCGGC